>JBGCFK010000408.1:0-33319 GCA_045106875.1 Paracoccaceae bacterium
GCCAAAAAGGCTCTTCTGACGCAGCTCTTCGTGGTTGGTGCCGTGCTTGTTGGCCATGCAGACATTGTTGTCGTCGAACGGTTTGACGTCGGTGCTCATGGGCATCGTAAACATCAGGTTCGATGGCACGTCCTGAATCGCCAGGTTCGGAACGCGTTTGACCACGTCCATCGAGCGCAGGTCCGGGCGGTTGATCGCATCAACCGACTGGGTAAGAACTGCGTTCTGCCGTGCCGTACCATCCGAAATGACGATAATCTCGGCGCTGTCGAAGAAGCCGAACTTGTCCTGCTGCCAGGCATTCGGAGCCCGCTTCATCGCAATCCGGATGCCTGCATCGAACTCTTCCAACTGATACAGTCCGGTTCCGTGCATGGACAGGACATCCGCCTTGCCATCAACCGTTGGTACGACATTCATGTGGTAGTCGGTCAACAGGAACGGGAAGTCAGCGTTCCCATCTTTCAGTGTGAATTCGACTACATTGCCATCGGCTTTGACGTCCTCGATGCCTGCGAAGACGCCCTTTGCGCCAGATTTCGAGTCCTCGCCCCGGTGAGTGTTGACCGAATTGATCACGTCCTCAGTGGTCAACGATTTGCCGTTCGAGAATTCAACGCCCGAACGGATCGTGAAGCGCCAGGTCTTGGCATCGGCCGACGCTTCCCAGCTTTCTGCAAGGCCCGGCTGAGCTGTGTTGTCCTGGCCAACTTCGACCAGGCTGTCACGACATGCGCGCGCGGTGCAGATCATCACCGTGTCGAGATAGGTTGCGCCGTCAAGGCTGTCCGAGGTGTTTCCGCCCAGAAGGCCCAACTTGAAGTGTCCGCCCTTCTTTGGCGTCGAAGCATATGCCGATGTCCAGAGGCCTGAAGCCGCTGTTGCCGTCAAGCCCAGCGCCGTCGCTCCAACCATAAAGTCACGGCGGGTTGCCTTGGGGTCGCGCAAGATGCGCTGGATGAGTTTCTTGTCTGTCATGATTTTTCCCTGTTGTTGTGTTGCCTCTTTTGGGCACCGCAATTCGAACGATCAAATTTCAGGTGCAGAACCGTCTCAGCAACCGACGTGGCAGTCGGAGCGGCGGAACTCAAAGAGTGTCGAGATCTGATGCTGCCAAACTGGTGACCCAGTCAGAAGGTTTTCATGCGTCAGGTACAAAACTGTACCCGCGCTCTGTGCCTTGGTGGCAAACATCATAGGCTATACTTGGTCGTCGGAGAGCCAAACGTCAACACCCTCCAGCGCTTTACGTTGGCTCAGATGTTGGTTTTTGACGATTCAGCCGGCGTTTTTCGGCCAGTATCTGCCTCAACGAGATCCTGCATCGCTTCGATCGTGACCTTCCCGGTATCATTTCTAGGGAGCTCCTGGACCACTGTGACGCCCTTGGGGACAAACACCGGGTCGACATGGCGAAGCATATGGGCACGGACCATATGGCACAGGCCACGTGGATCAGATGGCCCCTCGGGTCGGGGCACGACGAATACCTGAAGCCTGTCGGCGTCACCTTCTGTTTGCCGCAGCACAACCGAGTCCGCGATCTCATCAAGTGTGGCCAGCATGGCGTTCAGTGCGCCCAGACTGTGGCGTTTGCCTGCGATCCGTACCATATCCGCAGTCCTGCCAAGCAGGTGAAACCGGCCGTCCGGCAAAAGTTCGATCTCGTCGGCCAAGGGAACCTCGCCGCATAGGTGCGGACAGGTAGCGGCCCATTTCCGATCATCGCGGAAGAGTGAAAAACCCTCAAGCAGTGCCCAGGCTGCGTCATCAACGGTGCGCCGCCATGCCATCGAACCGGTCTCGGTGCTGCCGTAAATCTCGAAAACATGCCTTGCACCGCCGTCTTCCAGCCTGTCAGCCAGATCTCCATGCAGCGGCGCAGTCGCAGAGAGAACACAGCGCACGGCGGGCTGGCGGCGAATCTCGGATTCGAGATAGCGCAAATGCGGCGGCGTGGTTACCAACACGATATCGTGGAACCCGTGTTTGGCAGCGTGCCTGACAATCTGATCCAGATCCGCCGGGAAGAAGACACTTTGGTCTGCAAGGCAATGGCCATGGGCAATGCCCGCGAAAAGGGCGGCTTCCATTCCATACATATGCTGGGGTGGAGTTGTGCCCACAAGCAGGGTCCCAGCAAGATCCAGTCCGGCGCGCGTTATCAGGTCACTGGTCAACTTGCTGCCGCCAGCCAGCGCTGCCCAGTCCTTGGTGTGTGCGACGGGCTTGCCTGTCGAGCCGGAGGTAAACATCCGCGCAGGTCCACGAAAGGTCGAGGGAGCGGGCGAGGGCAGCACACACTCCGGAAGGAGAAGCCGATCCAGCATCTTTGGCGCGCGAAATCCGTGAACTGCGGCAAAGATTGCCTCCTCTGCCTTGGCAGACGGCATTGCTGCGATCTGTCCGTTTGCCATGGCAGCAAGCAGTGCGACCGCAAACTGGTATCGAGTCCCAATCATGTTGCAGACGGCATCATGACCGGCCAGCGCCCTTCGCGCCAAAGCAACGTCAGCCCAAAGGTCGCCGCGTGTCCGCAACCCATCAGCGCAGAGGCAAAACGACAAATCGTCTTGAAGAACCGTCATGGCGCCGTTAGCCGCGTCCAGATATCCGGCCGTGTCATGGCCCTCGCAGTCGCCCACCAGGTTTCGCGCCGCCCGTAGCGCGTCGAGGCATAGTGGTGCGAGACCGCAAACCAAAGCAACTGCCCGATCACCAACACCATAAGCGTATCCGCGATCCAGGGTTGCGAAGTCGTCATATGAATTGCGAACAACCCAAGAACTGCATTTGAAAGGGCGAGCCCTGCCCAAAGCCAACACTGCCCACGCACGAACGCACAGAACCCAGGGTCATCAACGGGACCAACATCCATCAGCTTGATAAGCCTGAGCAGAACGGGCTCTCTCCCCGGCCAAAGCCCACGCACAAACATCCAGGCAACGTAAAAGTTTGCTGGGATGATCAGGAGATAGGGCATCAGGGTGATCCCCGGCACACTCGTGCGGAGCGACAGCAGCGCCCCAGCAGCCAGAATACCCAACATAGCTGCAAGAAGCATGAAGGCGCCAAGATGCTCTGACATACGGAACAAGATCCAGCTCACTGAAACCACGCCGATCATGTCCAGCTCCCAGCCCGAAAGCAGGCCAAGCATGCGGCCAAGCAACCCCAAACCCAACGCAATTGACAATATGCCGGTAACAGAGCCACGCAGATCGCTCACTTTGAGCGGTTCTCGGCGATAAATCCAGTGAGGGCATTCAACGAGGCAAAGATCTCGGCATTTCGCGCATCATCCGAGCGCAGTTTGATGCCATATCGCTGCGCAATTGCGAAAGAGATCTCGAGAGCGTCAATTGAATCGAGACCAAGCCCGTCTCCAAAAAGGGGTGCTTTGGGGTCAATCTCGTCCGCTGTCACATCTTCCAGCGCCAGAGCGTCGACAATCATTTCGGCGACTTCGCGTGCAAAACCAGCGTTGACCGCGCCCTCCTGCGGTTCACCCAGCATGGGCCTGCTCCTTCACTCGAACCAATTTCTCCGTGAGATAGCGGATCGCCTTGAACAGTGCAATCCGTCCGCGCAAGCGCGGGTCTGGCCGAAAATCACCCGCCAAAAGCGAAATAACGGCCTGTTCGACACCTAAAATGTTCCGAGGGTTTAGCATAAGGTAGCGAAAGCTGGGCAGATGGATCGCGTACACGAACCATGACACGAAAGTCAGGCGGTGCCGGATCTTGCGGTCATAGGCGGCCAGTCTTCGCGAGGCCCGGGCCGGCCGTGCAAGGCAATCCTGCACTGCATTAGCAGCCTCGAACGCACTCATCAGCGCCAGGTGCACCCCCGTTGAGAAGATTGGGTCAAGGAAGCCGTAGGCATCACCAACTTTCAGATGGCTCGCTCCTGTCGCTTCGGTGGCCCGATACGAAAAGTTCCCGGTGGAACGAAGCGCACCTACAGGTGTAGCCGCATCCAGCATCTGAGCGAGATGGGGGTGGCGGGAGAAATGGTCTCTGAACAGGTCCTCGATCCCGCTCTCGCGGGTGCGGATATACTCCCCCGGTGCCACCAGCCCAACCGAAGTCACACCGTCACGCAGTGGAATCTGCCATACCCAGCCCGGATCAGTCAGGTGAATCCGGATGTTGCCGCCATCAGGTCCTTCCTTACGCTGGATATTGTGAAAATGCCCAAAGATCGCGGCGGAGGTGTTGCGCGGGTCCGGGCGCTTCTGTTGCAACATCTTGGACGTCACCGTAGAGCGGCCCGAAGCGTCGATCAGGAACCGGGCTTGCCATTCGATAGTGTGGCCGTCCTGGTCGGTCGTGTGCACGGTAGCAGCGTTTGGCGTCAGCTTGGCGACCTTGGCTTCTGTCATCTCTAAGGTCGTAACACCATTTGCGGTCGCGTTGCGGAACAAGAGTTCGTCAAACTCATCCCGCCGCACCTGATAGGCGTTTTCAGGCCCGCCCAGTAGAGCGCGCTTGAAGTGAAACACACGCTCGACCTCGCCACATTCACTGATGAACACGGCGCCCGGTTTGCAGACCCCGATCTTGCGGACCTGATCCAGCACTCCAAGCTTCTCAAGAAACGGCATGCTTCCTGGTAAAAGGGACTCGCCGATATGGAACCTGGGATGACTTTCGCGTTCAACCAACACTGTCTTGAGACCTGACATGGCCAGGAAGGTTGCGGTTGCAGCCCCGCCCGGTCCTCCGCCCATGACCAGCACATCGCAGGTTTTGTGGTCAGATATCTCAGTAGCGCGTTCTGCGCTTGTCATGGCGGTCATCAGCTAGTTCCTCCATCAACGGCGATTAGCTGTCCGGAAATATAAGACGAAGCAGGGGACGCGAGAAAGCCTACAATCGCCGCAACCTCTGCGGGAGTTCCTGCGCGGCCAATGGGGCAGTGCTCGCGCACGGCATCAAAATTCGGCATGCTTTCGGTTTCGGGCGTGGCGATCAGACCGGGCGCAACAACGTTCGCAGTGATCCCCCGGGTGCCATATTCGCGTGTCAGGGACTTTGCGAGAGCCAAAAGTCCACCCTTTGCCGCTGCGTAATTCGTCTGCCCACGATTGCCCATGACAGCGGTCAGCGAAGAAATTGCGATCACACGCCCCCACCTTTTCCGCATCATGGGAAGCAGAACCGGACGGAGCGCAACGAAAAAGCCATCCAGATTGACATCCATCACTGCGCGCCAATCTGAATAGTCCATCCCTGCGAACGGCATGTCGCGGTGGAGACCTGCGTTGTGGACCAGAACCTGTATCGGATCCTCGGCCAACTTTCCCAAAGCAGCCATGGTGTTTTCGACATCCGTAAGGTCGAGGGCAACGGCCTCGGCGCTGCCACCCTCGGCCAGTATCTCGCTGGCAACCTGCTCGGCGGCTTCGAGGTTGCTGTTGGCATGGACTATGACGTGCAGATCCGAGCCTGCCAGTTCCCTGGCAATGGCTGCTCCGATGGGGCTGGAGCCACCAGTGACCAACGCGCGTTTCATGTGTTGACCCGTTCCATGCTGAGAAGAACACTTCCCGATGCGATAGCTGCGCCGGCTTGCCTTACATCGAACCGATATGAGGCCGCCATGGCCAACAGCTCGATCCGGGTGCCTGTGATGACGAGCCGATCAGGGTTCTCAATCCGCTCGACTGACAGTGTCACGTCCGAGATCGTCAGCACCAAACCCATATGTGCATGTCCCAGACCAAACAGGGACGCATGCGCCGCAGCCGCCTGCGCCCCAAGCTCCACCAACGCCGCCGAGTATAGCACACCGCCCAGCCGGAGCGGATAGCTATCGGCCGTGTGCCCGTCCGCGTGGCAGACGATCGAGGTGTCATCAGCCTGATCTATCCCGGTGATCAGACGCATGGGGCCAGTGTGGGGCATACGCTCCAGCGCCTCAGCCAGCATCTTCGCCTCCGGACTGCACCCGGAGCGCCTGCTCGCCGGGGAGGGGTATGATGACATCGATGGTTTGGCGCGCATGTAGCGCGGCCAGCAAAGGGATGACATGCCGCACCGGATTGCCGCTATCTGCCAGCTGGTGCGGCAATTCAGGCGCCGCGGCGGGGCCTTGAACCAGGTCGAGGGTCAAACCGGTCTCTGGATCATCCGTTGGCGCCAACGCCAGAGCTGCGGCCATTGGCATCGCCATGGGGCTCCTTTCCCACAATGGCTCGGGCAGAGGTTCGTCAAAGATCACCAAGCCAACCGTCAGTCCCTCCAGCAGTACCTGCATCACGGCCTTGAGCAGTCCCGCCCCAGCCGTAGCGTCTTGTGCAGCAATCGAAGTGCCCGGCCCTGCCGCACCCATTGCAATGGACCACTGCCCCAGCGCTGCATTGTGAACTGCGTTCTGAAAGCGCAGCGGTTGGATCATGATGTCAGGCTCGGACAGGGAGGTGAGAATACGGTTCAGCGTGTCGCCTTCGCCCAGCGAAGATGCAAATACCCAGCCGCCATTCGCCGGAACTGAACCTGCAATCTGCTCTGACACCGCGATTGATAGTGCAATGGACCCGCTGAGACGCTTTGCCTGTCTGGGTCGAAGGCTGTCGGGGCTTGCACGCCAACCGGATTCCGGCTCCCACTCCGCCCCGTCCAGATGGGCTGCCAGAGCCGTGACATCGTCCAAGCCCGGCGCAAGAAAGCCCAGCGCGGTGACCTTCACACGCCCGATCATGTGGCCGAAAAGACCAGAGCACAGTTCGACCCGCCAAAGCCGAACGCATTGCAGAGTGTGTGGCTGTACCTGGCCTCGACTGTCTTGCTGGGAATGGGGCGGCCAAGGTCAGGGGCGGATTTACACAGCCCTGAGGAACCCGGGACAATACCCGCCTCCATAGCATCCAACGCCATGACTGCCTCGACACTTCCAGCTGCTCCCAACGTGTGCCCCACAAGGCCCTTGAGCGATGCTGCCGGAACCGAGGCTGGGAAGATACCATTCACGGCTGCGCTTTCAGCGCTATCGTTCGCGGGAGTTGCCGTGCCATGCATTTTCAGGAACCCGATATCTTGCGGAGCCAAACAGGCCCGGCTCAGGGCCAATCGGATTGCAGCAGCGGCGCCAGAGCCATCTTCAGGCGGCGTGGACATGTTGATCGCGTCTGAAGTCTCGCCAAACCCGGCCAGGTGCGGCCCTTCGGCATGACGTTCCAGCAACAAGAAGCCGGCACCTTCACCAATCGAAAGGCCGTCACGATCAGCATCAAATGGGCGGCAAGGGGCGCGGGACAGGAGTTCAAGCGACTCGAAGCCGTACACCGAAGTCAGGCAAAGGCTGTCCACGCCGCCTGTGACCACGGCGTCGCAGAGCCCGAGCTGGATCAGTTGCGCTGCGTCGATGATGGACTTGGCCGAAGATGAACATGCGGTGGAGATTGTGTAGGCCGGGCCTTCGGTTCCCAAATAGTCACTCGCAAAAGCCGTAACAGCGTGATGATCATTATGATGGCGCATGGAATAAGCCGGGTCGAGCGGACCTGCGCCCGACCACGCGCGATAGACCTGCTCCAGCCGTTCGATCCCGGACGTCGAGGTGCCCAGCACCACCCCTACGCGCTGGGTGCCCCATCTTGCACACGCAGCAGCAACAGCGTCCTCGAACCCGTCGGCGCGGAGGGATGCCACGGCCAACCGGCTAGCCCGATTGTCCCAATTTGCCTGAGCCTTGGGAAACGCGATCTCTTCGATCCCGCGAACCTGCCCCATATGGCAGGGGATCTCGACGCCAGGCAGCTTGCAGGGGGATAAACCAGATGCGAGATCGCGCATCGCAGCGACATGTGCACCTTTGCCCGCACCGACGCAGGTGACCGTAGAGCGCGCTGAAATTCCGATCTCGGATAGTGCGGTCATGCCTGTCTTTCCGTCCGCCACAGCGCCAAAAGAACCATTGCGACAACACCGACTACCACTGTGGCTCCGATTTCTACCAAGACGTTCACACCCGATAGAGCCATGACACCAAATGCGATGATCGTGCTTCCGGCACAAAGCAGGACTGACCCGCGGGAGGCTGCTCTCATATCCTGACCCGCTGATTCATCGCCTGGATTTGACACAATAAGCCCATAGTCGATGCCGATGCCGACCACAAGAACCAGCGCCATGATCTGAAAGACGCCCAATCCGCCGAACATTGTGCCGACAACGAGTGCGGCGAGCGCGGTCGCCGTCGCCGTTCCGATGGCTATGGCGGGCGCAGCGCGTCCCTTCGCAAAGACCAGAAATGCCAGCGCCAGAACAAGACCAGCGCCGAGGGTGGTCAGCACCTTGGAGCGGATCTCGGCGATGCCCGCCGCAATCCAGCTTTGCCGATCAACAAAACGGATCCGCGGATCGTCAAGTTTCCGAATGCTGTCTTCAGCCGCCGCAGCATCCGCTACCTGCCAAAGTTGGATCGGCGCGGTCAGACTATCTGAGCCCAACTTCACCAGACCATTCAAGGTATCAGGAATGTTGTCCGGCAAAACCATGGCGCGCGCGATCCCTTCTTCGTAGGCAGCCTCTATTTGCCCTGCAAAATTTGGGGCGAGCCCCGCTGTGGTCAATGCCTCGCGCAAGTGCAGTGTGGTTGTCTCTGGCGTCAGAATCTGACCCTGCACCGGTGGGGCTGGCAGATGATCAGACAACATTCTAGCACGTCCCAATGCATCAGCCCGGACCAAACGCGCGAGATGTGGGCGTAGGCGGGCCTGGGCCTCAAGAACATCGGGCAAGTTTGCCCCGATGACTTCAATCGAATGCTGCCCGGACGGCAGGTCGATGACCTGTCCCAACTCAGCAAGGTCATGCAGTACGTCAGCCGGTGGCGGCGCGAGCGTACTGACAGGGCGTTCGGGTAGCAGCGCCAACCCGACAAGCGATGCTGCAAGTATAAATGTCAGACACCGCTGACGTCCGGGCAGATGGAACCCCAGCGTGTTTCCGAGTGGTAGAGACCTGGATGCTTTCAACGCCGGGCCCAACCATACAGAAGCTGCTGCTGATGCGAGCAGTCCTGTCGCGACGAAACACCCTACCTGGGCAAGCGCAGGCAAACCGGCTGCAATCAGCGCGCCAAATGCGATTGCAGTTGTTGTGGCACCGAGTTTGACGCAACGCGTCGCATGGGACCTCGCGGTGTTTGCATGACTTATCAGATGAATTGGATAGTCGAGCGCCAGGCCAAGAAGCGCGCCGCCGAAGCCCATTGCCAGCACATGCACTGCCCCGAAAACCGACTGCACCACCAGCGTGGCTGTGGTAAAACCGATTGCCAGCGGCAGAAATGCCAAAAGGACCATGCTGATGGATCTGAAAGTCCAGGCCAGCCATGCCAGCAGCAGGGCGACCCCGATCAACATGACCAAGATCGACTGCTGACTGATATGGCTACTGATCCGGGCACTGATGGGCCTTGGGCCCAGCAAAGCTGCGGTTCCGCCTCTTGCATTGACTGCAATGTCAATGGATTTGGCTAAACCCATCTGGGCGCGCACATCGAATGGCGCTTGGACCTGCCGAAAGACTATGACGGCAGCCTTTCTACTATTGAAAAACTGCGGTGACGCGGTTTCTTCCAGATGCTCGACAACCCGCCGAAAGCTTGCGGTGGGATCAAGAAGGTAGCGCCCCGCCAGGGTACTGCTTCCAAGCCCGGTCAGAGCTGCTCGCGCATCTGATAACTCTGCCGCCATGGCCTTGGTGGTCAGAGATGCATCTGAGGGAGGCGCCAACGCGTAACGGTAGGCCCACAGGAATTCGAGTAGTTCCTGCGGATCATCGTCCGTCGGTATCAACACCCGGTCTACGAGAGCATTCGCGGACAGCGAGGCGGCAAGATCCTCAACCAACGTCGCGCGTTCCGCCGGATCGTCGTGGCGGAGCAATACAGTTGTTGTAAGTCCCTCGACAGTGTCCAGAAACTGCACGGCGGGTGCACCGCTGCCCAACATCGCTCTCGCATCCGTGTCGATGCGTATCAGAGCAACTGCAGCTATGCCCAGCAGGAGAGCGACACCCACGAGAACCCTAATGCGTTTCATGGTGGGTCGAGGAACCAGGTGGTCCGTCGCACTCCACTGACATCTTCAGTTTTGACCCCTCTGGGCCGGGCGCCGCAACCGAACACCTGAGCTCGGGTGGCGGTATCGGCACCGAAGAACAGCCGCCAGCCGTGTTCGTCATTCTCCATGACCACGAGGTCTTGATCCATCTGCTTTCCTGTCAGCAGCATGCGGATTGGCCCCAGCGCCTGACTTACGTTCGCTGGGATCGGATAGATGACGGGTTCACCCTCTGGCGCGGAACGAAGCCGCAGTACATTGTCTCGAATCTCGGCAATTTCCCGGTGCGGCGTCACCTGGTCGCGCATAAGCGCACCATCGGCCAGCGCCCATACGGTCCCGGTGGCAATCTCAGGTTCAAACAGTGCGGGATGATGGATTTCCTCGCGGTACGGCACCCGTTTGCCTTTGGGCATGTCGAGGCGGCTCAGTAAAGCGTCCATGGATTCAGGCGGCGGCGCCGCGCATAACATGCCCTCGTCAGCCCCAGATATCGAAGAAATTGAACCAGTTGTGAGGATGGCGACGACACTGACCCGCCAAAGCCTCCGCATAGCTTTGTGCCATTCTTTGACAGGCATTTGCACGATCTCCGCGGGCCACCGGAGCGCCATCGTGGATCTCGACAAAACTGATCTCATAGTGACGCGCTCCAAGCCGTGGTGCAAAACACAGGATCAACGGTGCTTCGGCCAACATAGCTACCAGATAGGGTGCGCGCGGAACCTGGATCGGGGCGCCAAGGAAGTCCACCGTCACAGTCGCGCGATCTCCTGCCTCGACCTCGGTTGGCATCCGGTCGCCCAGAAAGCCAACAAAGTCGCCCTGAGCAATCGCTTCGCGAGAGGCCAGCATTGCGGCCTGCCCATTGTCTACCGGGATGACTTGCGCGGCAATTTCGGGGCTTAACGCCTCCAGCAATCTGGTGATATGCGCGGCGTTCTGCTGGTACATCAGGTAGCGTACCGAAAGCCCCGGCAACGTCTTGTCGAAGGCGCGCAGGGCCTCGAAGCTGCCGAAATGTGCACCCAGCAGCACGCCGCCCCGGCCTGAGAAATGGCTGCGCTCGACGCTCTCCTTGCCTGTCGCAGTCACCTCGTAGCCCTCGAACCCATGCCCCAGCAAGCGAACGCGATCGAGTATGACATGAGCAAATGTCTCGGTCTGGCGGAGCCGCTGGCGGAACGTGGGGGCTTTGCCGTGCAGGCGGGTAAAATATCCCTCCACTCCGGATCGCGCGACCCGTGTCGGAAAGACCGTGTAGTAGAGTGCGATGACGCGGATCAGCGGATTCAGAATCCAGTCCGGCGCGTTCGCAGCCAACCAACGCATAAGACGCAATCCGGCGAGACTGCCGCGCTCGGGTTCGCGCCGCCACTGCGCTGCCCCCTCAGCCATCCCCGGAGCGGAGCACCAGCCGCGCCCGGGCGAACATGCCATCCGTTGTGCGAAACTCGGCCTGCGTCCCAGATTTCAGGATGACCTCGAAGGGAGTTGCCGGACCGAGAGGCCGGGTGAATTTCATCCGCTCGACCCTTTCGATGGCCCTGCCGGATATCGCCAAGCGGTCCGCCAACCAGGCAAGGATCATCGCGCCGGGTACGATCGGATTGCCGGGGAAATGACCATCCAGAAACCGGCTGTCAGCGGGAATCCCAGTCTCAGCTGTGAAGTGTTCGTCGGTCATATCGGCTCCACGCCCCAAGCGGCGTCAACTGGCCTTGAGAATGGTGATCTCGGACTGGATGTCTTTCTGGAGATTGTTGATCCAGGTATTGTAGTTCTTATGGATCGTGTTGTTTTCAGGCATGTATTTGAGATCGCGCGAGTTGCGATAGTTTATCGTAAACGCTTCCTGATCGAACAGAACGTCAACTTCGGCGTAGTGCTTGCCACGTACGGTCACCTTTCCGATCAGATGGCCGGGAGCTTTCTGGGTAAAGGCCCATCCACGCTTTGCGCCCGCACGAATGATGGCGTTCTTGAAGTCTTTCAGCCGCAATTGTTTGCTGCTGGATGCTGCCGAGGGCGCGAAGCTGACATTCTGTGGGTTGTACACCGGCATATTGCGACAGCCGGCAACCGCCAAAATCGCCACAAGCAGTAACCCTGTCATTGTGCGCGTCATAACTTTTCTCCTTCAGCAATAAATATCTCTGCAGCTTGGTTACCGCAGGAGCCCAAGGGCAATCAACAGCCCTCTAGGTCGGAACCATCCGCACAGGATGAAGCGCGCAATCGCCCCGCAGATACGCCATGTATCTCGCGCGGGGCGGAAATGGCTGGGACGCTTGACCACATCGCCGTAGCGGGCGGCGATTGGAACGCGCACGAACGGGGCTCCTGCCTCGGCCGCATGCATCAGGATCGCCGTCTCGAATACAAAGTGCTGAGTGTCCAGGGCGTTGAGACGCAATCCTTGCCACAGGGCCACAGGGTATACCCGCATACCACATTGGCCATCGCGTAGACGATGCCCCGTCGCCCAAGTGATGAAGAAGTCGCCGATACTGATAGATCGCGCCCGACCTTGCGGCATGGCTGTGCCGGTCCCCATGCGGTCGCCCAGGATCAACGCGTTCGGGTTGGTCTTGGCGGCGGCTGTGAAGGCTGGGATATCATCGGCAATGTGCTGCCCGTCCGCGTCCATTGTGAGCACATGCGTAAACCCTCCCTCCGCAGCCAGGTCGAGGCCTTCTGCCAAGCGTGGGCCTTTGCCAAGATTGTCGGGGTGAGCCACCACCTGGACCTGAAGATCCTCCAGACATGCGACCGTTTCGTCGGTGGATCCGTCGCTGATAACCATTACATGGCTGGAATGCACAAGCGCATCCGCTGCGATCTCTCGGATCGTCAGCGCTTCGTTGTGGGCAGGAATAAGAACAGTGCAGGCAAACCCGGAGGCGCCCGGCTGCATCAGCGAATGGCCTCGTATTCCGAGAAACAGCCCAACACCACGCGATGCGTGACATCCGAGAAACCCGCGTCCCGCATGATCTGCGCGACCTCATCGCGGTCAGTCATCTGATCCATCGTCTCCCAATAATACTTCATCAGCCGATAAGAGTCGCGGTTCCAGGTGAACACCAGCGTCAACGCGGGCAGAATGTGCTTGAAGTAGGCACGGAACAACCAGCGACCGAACGCGCTGTCGGGGATGGTCACGTCCAGAACAAGCGCCTTCCCGCCATCTTTGATAACCCGGCGAAACTCGGTGAAAGTCGCATCGAGGTCGTCCACATGGCGCAGCGCGAAGCCCATCGTCAGGAAATCGAAACTCTGATCTTCGACGGGCAGGCTCTCGGCTGTGGTCTGGTGATGTACGCAGGGCACTGTCTTTTTCGACTCGGCAATCATGCCAGCGGACGGCTCGGCACATACGACCTGATCAGGACTGTCGACAAGTTTCACCAAAGCACGCGCCACAGGCCCGGTGCCGGAGGCGACATCAATCACGCGCATGTGGCTTTGGAAACCTGCGCGTTTCAGGACGTCATTGCGATACCACTGGCCTGAACCAAACCAACCCCAGCGAGCGATCCCTTCATAGAACGGTGCTGTCTGGTCGAAAATATCGCGCAGGAAATCCTGCTTCTGGCTGCGGTCCGAATAATATTGTCCCACAACGAACGGTCGACGCTTGTCCATATCAACTCCGCTGGCATGCAATTTTACCGAGTTAACTGCCTTATATCCGAACGCTGCACAAGCCTGCGCCCCGCACGAGGCCAGCACTTTTTTTTGTGGGGCCAACGGTGTAAACTCTCATTCAGAATGGGGTTTCACAGTGCAAGCGATGGTCGATGACTGAAGCTGCCTCCAGTATTGCCGAGCAGGCGCCACCTGCTGCGGCTGCACCACTTAGCTGGGCACGCTCGCGGTTGTTCGAGTTTTTCATCCTGGTCTGGAGCCTGCTTTTCGGCCTCTCGATCGTTGTGCTGTTCCATCACATCAAGACGCCAAAGCTGGTGCGTCGAATTCTCTGGACATGGTGTCAGGGCTTCATCCACTCGGCCCGTCTGCTCTGCGGAGTCAAATGGCGCATCGAAGGGGGCGAGAACGTGCCAGATGGTCCGGTGATCTATGTGGGCAATCATCAGGCGTATTGGGAATCCATTGGCTTCTGTGCCTTTGTTCCGGACATCTGCGTGATTGCCAAGGCGCAGACAATGAAAATGCCGGTCTTCGGGTGGGGTCTGCGTCACGCGCCGATGCCGCCCGTCGAGCGTGACCGGCCTGGTGGCAATTTGCGGCGTATCCTGCGGGACACCAAGGCTGCCGTAGATCAGGGGCGCGACTTGCTGTTGTTTCCCGAAGGAACCCGCGTCTTGCCGGGCAAGCGTCAGCCGTACCAACGCGGGCTGGAGTTGGTCTATCGCAACTGTGACATTCCGATTGTGCCCTTCGTGCATAACTCCGGGTTGCTATGGCCCAAGGGTTTCGGAACCAAGCAGGCAGGAACGATCACGGTCAAGTTTCTGCCTCCAATCCAGCCAGGAGGCGATCCGATCGAGACGGTTCGCAAACTTGAGCGGCTGCTGAACACAGAAAAGGATGCGCTTCTGGAATCCCGTTGACGTCATGTTTCTAGGGTTCTGATTCCCCTGCGACTTCTCCCGCGAAACCACTGATGATCGGACAGTCAGGGCGGTCATCCCCGTGACAGGCCGAGACAAGGTGCGAAAGCTGATTGTGGAGCGCCTGAAGCTCGCTCATCCTCGCTTCGATATCCTCCAGCCGACCTTGTGCTATCCGTTTCACATCAGCGGACGAGCGTCTGCGGTCTTCATAAAGCGACAGCAGCTCACGCGTTTCGTCGATGGTGAACCCGAATGTTCTGGCCCGCCGCGCGAACACCAGCTTGGACAATTCGTTCTCGGTATACACCCGATACCCACTGCGGGAGCGTAGTCGCGGTGTTACAAGCCCAATGTCCGCATAATAGCGCACAGTCTTTATGGGCAATCCCGAGGCCTTTGCTGCGGCTCCGATATTCATGGTGGCTCCTGTCAGGCTTACAGTTGGTGGAGACCTTATGCCGGCATTCAGAGAATGAACACCTTCGGATGTCGCTTCACTGGTCGGAATGTGGATGGTGCTAGTTTGCCTAAATATAAGGCTATTAATGATATTATCTCAAATTATTGATCGCAAAATATGCAAACTGGGATTGATGGTCATTTATTCGCCTTATCTTTCTTGCCAGCTTCACGAAGTTCGATAGCGTTTTTTTTTTCTTTTCACATTGTAGTGCTGGTGACGCAACTTTGTGTGACGGCGGGGGAGCAGTCGCGCGGGACAGGAGGTACTCATGGAAGACCAGATGACGTGGACAACCACCGTAAACATGGAAGTGTATTATTGGTGGTGCACTGCCTTCATGTTCATCATTCATGCCGGGTTCCTCGGCTACGAGATGGGCGCGTCCCGCATGAAGAACGTGCTGGCGTCTGGAACGAAGAACATCCTGGCATTTGCATTCGTGATCCCGACATTCTTTTTCTTCGGCTGGTGGATCTATCTGGCCTTTCCAACAGGACTGATCCCAGACATGTCAGCCGAGACAATGGCTGCTGGCGCGCCTTGGGCCGAAGCGATGGGGCCTAACTTGGCAGATAATGCAACAGGGGTATTCTGGGCGGCGTTTGCGCTGTTCGCTGCGACTACAGCGTCGATTTTCTCAGGCGCCGTGATCGAGCGTATCAAGGTCACCGGGTTCATCATCCTCGCGATCCTGCTTGGGTCGGTCGTCTGGATCCTCGGCGCATCCTGGGCATGGCACGGCGATGGCTGGTTGCTGACCGAATTCGGGTGGCACGATTTCGGCGCAGCGGGCTGTGTTCACCTCGTTGCCGCGATGTTCGCCTTCGGCGTTCTGCTGAACCTCGGACCGAGAATCGGCAAGTTCAATCCGGATGCTACGGCCAACGAGATCAAGCCGCACAACGTACCCATGTCCGTGTTCGGCCTGATGGTTCTGTTCGTGGGCTTCTTCGGGTTCCTTGGCGGGTGTATCATCTACAACGGCACGGGCCAGTGGACGACGATTTTCGGAAACCCAGCCACACTGTCCGCAATTGCGTTCAATACTGTCATGGCCTTCGCCGGAGGCATCATCGGCGGATGGGCTGTCACCCGGGACCCGTTCTGGATGATGTCAGGCGCGCTTGCAGGTGTGTTTGCCACAGCCTCGGGGTTGGATCTGTATTGGCCGCCACTGGTCTTCATCCTTGCTGTTGCAGGCGGCGCGTTGGCACCGATTGCAGCGAAGTGGCTGGAGAACACGTTCAAGCTCGACGACGCTGTCGGTGCTGTTTCCGTGCACGGTGTCTGCGGCGCATTCGGTATCCTTGCGTTCGGCATCTTCGCTTCGGGCTACCCTAACGGTGACTACCCGGACACCAACTTCATGGGCCAGTTCATCGGCATGATCACCATGGCGGTACTGGGCTTCGTGCCCGGATACGGGGTGTCCTTCGTCCTGAAGCAACTCGACATGCTGCGCATTCCCGAGGAAGTCGAAATCCTTGGCATGGACATCGTCAAGGTGCCTGTGACCGCCTATCCCGAAGGCATGCAGAGCGCCCTCAAAGGGGTGCCGGCCGAATAGGCCGACACCCCCCGAAACCTTGGAAAGGAGACTATCATGGGTTCGCCAATCGAAAGCTGGGAAGGTGCAACTGCGTACTTCACCGGAGCAGGCGGTTCTACGCCGATGATCTTTCTGATCCTGTCGGTCGTGCTGTGTGTCGGACTGATCGTCCACGGCTATATCGACGAGGAAAAGACCTACAAGAAACACAAGTAAGTTTGCTCTGGGCGCTTTCGACGCTGCTTGCTCGGAAATCGCCCATGGTTGGGGGCAAACAGAAGCCGTCCCTCACGGGGCGGCTTCATTTATTTTGGGTTGCAGCTTTGGGTCCACATGCGCTCAGATACTGACAGAGACCAGAGGGGGACGAACGTGACGACACAAACAGAACTCAAAGCCAAGCTCGAGACTGCCGGCGTCAAGACCTGCATCGCGTCCTATGTGGACATGCATGGGGTGCCCAAGTCCAAGTTTGTACCGATCAGCCATTTCGAACAGATGATGGCTGGCTCCGAGATGTTCACAGGCGCGGCGCTGGACGGCGTGCCACAGGAAATTCACGACGATGAAGTCGCCTGCATGCCCGACCCGGATGCGGCGGTTATCTTGCCTTGGCAGCCGGAAGTGGCCTTGATCCCTTCGGATCTCTGGTGCGCTGGCAAGCCGTTCGAGCCCTGCTCCCGCAATATCCTTGGCCGCCAGGTCGAGCGCGCCAAGGAGATGGGTTTCACCATGAACCTCGGCATGGAAGCGGAGTTTTTCGTTTTCCACGATGAAGGCGAAGGGCGGGGTGAAGAAGCAGGGCGGGATCCGGTCTCGGAACTGCAGCATCTTGAAAAGCCCGCCTATGACACGGCGCGGCTGCTGGATAACCTGCCATGGCTCAGCGAACTGGTCGACGCCATGGATACACTTGGTTGGGATGTCTATTCCTTCGACCATGAGGACGGGATCGGGCAGGTCGAGATCGATTTCGCCTATGCAGACGTCAAGACGATGTCCGATCGCTTCGTCTTCCTCCGGCTGATGGCCAATGCGATCGCGCGCAAGCACGGAGCCTATGCCAGCTTCATGCCCAAACCCTTTGTCGAACGCACGGGCTCGGGCGCACATTTCAACATGTCACTGGCAGATTCCAAGACAGGCGAGAACCTTTTCAAATCGGCAGATGATCCGCGCGGGTGCGGGCTTTCGACACTGGGTTACCAGTTCCTTGCGGGCATCCTGCGACATCTGCCTGCGATCATGGCCACGGTTGCCCCTCAGGTGAACAGCTACAAACGGTTGGTCAAACAGGGGTCCATGTCCGGGTTCACATGGGCGCCGATCTTTGCGTGCTATGGCAACAACAACCGGACCAACGCCATGCGCATCCCGTCGGGCGGGGGGCGCGTTGAACTTCGCGCCGCCGACAGTGCATGCAACCCGTATCTCGGCGCGGCCATGTGCCTTGCAGCGGGCTTGGAGGGGATCGAAGAGGGCCTGGATCCGGGGGATCCGAACACGGACAACATGTATATGTTGTCCGAACGAGAGCTGAAGAAACGCAAGATCTCGATGCTACCTCGCACGCTGGACGAGGCAGTCACCGAGTTCGAAAAGGACAAGCTGTCCAGAGCCGTATTCGGCGACGCCATGTTCGATGCCTGGGTCGAGTACAAGCGCGGTGAATGGCTGAGCTATCTGAACCATGTTTCGGACTGGGAGCGCCAGCGCTACCTCAGGTTCTTCTGATGCAGGTAGACGATTTCATCACGGACCTTCCGCTAGCCTCTGGCGGTATGCTGGGGGGCGCGCGCTGTCGGTATGCGGTCTGGGGCGAACTGAATGCGGCGCGGGACAATCTGGTGCTCTACCCCACCCGGTTCGGTGGAACGCATGAACAGAACGCGTTCCTTGTGGGTCCGGGCATGGCTCTGGACCCGGAGAAATATTGCATCGTGGTGCCGAACATGTTGGGAAATGGCGCCTCGTCGTCACCTTCCAACACTCCGGGCTTTCCGATCGTAACGCACACGGACAACATCGACCTCCAGCGACGCCTGTTGGCGGACAGGTTCGACGGGGCCCCCATCACCCTGGCAGTAGGCTGGTCCATGGGCGCACAGCAAAGCTATCGGTGGGCGGTGGAAGAGCCCGACCGGGTCAAGCGGCTGCTGACTATTTGCGGTACTGCCCGCACAACTCCGCACAACAAGGTGTTTCTGGCGGGCGTTCTGGCTGCACTCGAAGCCGACCCGAGATATGGCACCGAGAAGGATAGCCCGCGCGCCGGCCTCCGCGCTGCGGGCCGTGTCTATGCAGGCTGGGCATACTCCCAACCCTGGATCAAGCGTCATGGATGGAAAGCCGACACAATTCGCGATGTCTTTGGCGCATTTCCAAACGTGGATGCATGGCTGGAAGGGTATTGGGACAAACTCTTTATGGCCCGCTCTGCCGGAGACCTGACCGCTTGCGCCGGTACCTGGATCGCCAATGATGTGGCGGATGGTGGCAATCTCAGCAAGGCGTTGGGCGGTATCACGGCCCGAACGCATGTCATGACTGCCACCACGGATCTTTACTTCACACCTGCCGACTGTGCAGCCGAGGCTGGAATGATATCCGGCGCGATGTATTCGGATATCCAAACCGACTGGGGCCACATGTGCGGGTCAGGTCAGTCCGTGGAGGATACGAAGACAATTGACGCGGCAATTGGTGCGCTTCTGTCAACCTAGATCGGATCGACTGGCCAGAAAGTTACGCAGATCCACCACCGACTTGCGATCGGTCGAGACGTAGACAAAGCCCATATTCGTGCGCTCGGTGACCATTTCGCCGGGAAAAGGCAGATAACTTAACTCGCGTGAGCCAAAGGACGGTGATGCCGTGCCGACCTGCCATTCGGTTGTTAGCTGGACATCGACCAGTTTGAGGCCGGGTCCACCAGAATCGGACAGCTCCAGTGGCACACCAGCGAGACGCAGGTAGCTCATCTTGTCTTTCGCTTCGCGGAATCCATCGATGAACTGGGTTGCAAGAACCTGTAACTCGGCGGCGTCGTCGGCCTCGCGCATGTGGGAATGCAGGTGGTCGCCATGGGTATGGTTGTGGTCTTGGGGATGATGATCATGGGGCATCAGGACCCTCCGATGCGCCGGGAAACGGGCGTATGGCATGCGTATGGCATGCGTATGTACACAAGGTCGACAGAATGCGACCTCCCCGAACGCGTGCACTCCCCTTCATCTTGCCTGAAATACCTCGGAGCGCGAGGCAGAGCCTCGCCCGGGCCCGCAGGGCGCACGGGTTGTATGCGGAGCGTCTTCCCGGAAAATATCATACTCAGTCCGCCTGTTTGGCGCGTGTCGTCCAGCGCTTGCCGTCGCGGGCCTCGTCGTAATCGCCCATGGGCAGCGACACCGGCTTGTCGATCAGCCCTTTGTGCTTGCCCAGTGTACCCGCCGAGACCATGGCACCCAGCACATCGACGATCACGCGTGTGCCCATCAATGCCGTGATCTCGGATTGGTCATAGGGCGGGCTGACTTCGACCAGCTCCATCCCGCAGATACCTTCGGCGGCGACCTTGGATGCCAGCGCCAGCGCTTCGCGCGGCAGGAAGCCGCCCGGCTCGGGCCAGCCTGTGCCGGGCACGAAGCCGCAGTCGATCGAGTCGATGTCGAATGAGAGGTACACCATGTCAACACCGTCCCAGGCCAGCTCCAGCGCCAGCTCGGCAGTCTTGTCGATGCCCATTTCTTCCATGTCCGACATGGTAATGATGTTGGTGTTGCGTTCGCGCGCGACCTTCACGCCTTCGCGCGGAACCTGCCAGCCGCCGATGCCGACCTGAACGAGGTTCTTTGCAGGCACGTTCGGCAGATTGGTCGAGTGAAACCACGGTGTGGTGTGCATCCGCTCGTCCAGATCCTTTTCCTGAATGTCCGCATGACGGTCGAAGTGCACGATACCGATCTTCTTGGACGTGCACTCGGCAATCCCGCGAACGCAGGGAAAGCCGATGGAATGATCTCCTCCGATGATGATGGGTAGAGAGCCGGACGAGAACACATGGCTCACGGCGCGGGAGATCTGATCGAAGGTCTTCTCGATGTTCCCGGGAATGGTGAAGATATCGCCCGCATCACAAAGGCTCATCTGTTCGCGCAGGTCCACCCCGATTTCATAGTTGTAGGGGTTGTAGAGCGCCGAGATCTTGCGCACGCCTTGCGGGCGGAAACGTGTGCCGGGCCGATAGGTGGTGCCGCCATCGAAGGGTGCGCCCAGTACAGTGGCGTCATACCCGCCAACCTCGGTCACGTCCTCGGTATATGGCGCTTTCAAGAACGTGTTTATGCCTGCGTAATGCGGCAACTCGCCCCGCGCAAAGGTCGGGATCGACTTGTCGTCCAGCGAGTCCGAGCCTGTCAGCCCCATGCGCAGCGCCCAGGCCTTCTCCTTCTGCCACTCGGTCTCTGGCAGATCGGCCTCGGCCCTTGCGGCCTTCCAACCCTGCAGTTTCGAGAGATCCGGGTGGTGGCAGCGGCGGTCAGGCAGGCACCGGTCAGCGGGGTGGTGCGAGCGCGAGCGTCTATAGTGCCCGAAAAACATTGGTTTCCTCCAGCATGGTCTGAAACGGGATGCCCCCGTCTCTGGCGTCGAAATCATAAGTGATGGTGGCGGGGACCATATCGGGGTCCTCGACCTCCCAGTTCGGTTTGTCGAAGACGATCACACGGTCGCCCAGCTTGAACGCCTCTTCCAGATCATGCGTCACCATGAAGACAGTCATCGCTGTCTCCCGGCGCAAATCCTCGAGAAAGTTGTGCATGGACAGTTTGGTGCCCGGGTCCAAAGCCCCGAAGGGTTCGTCCAACAGCAGTAGTTTCGGCTTGTCGGTCAGCGCTTGCGCGATCGCCAGGCGCTGCTGCATCCCGCCGGACAATGCTGACGGGTAGGCCGTGGCCATATGGCCGAGGCCGATCCGGTCCAGCACCTCCTGAGCCCGTGCCCGCGCATCGCGCAGGCGTGTGCCGAAAAACTGGCCGATGGGGCTGGCGGAAAAACTCTCACCTGCCACGATGTTGTCGCGCACTGTCATATGGGGGAAGACGGAATATCGCTGGAAGACGATGCCGCGATCCAGTCCCGGCTCCTGCGCAGGCTCCGCGCCCGCAAGCCGGATTTCGCCTTTGGTGGGCCGTTCCTGCGCCAGCAGCAAACGCAGGAAGGTCGACTTGCCGCAGCCCGACGCGCCGACGACCGAGATGAAGGCGCCCTGGTCGACATCCAGATTCACATTCGCGATGATCGGGCGCTCGCCATAGGATTTCTCGACGTTGCGAACTTCGACGAAGCTCATAGCCCGTCCTTCCCGAACCAGGGGAACGCTCGTTCGCACAGCTTCTTCAGGATATAGTCGATGAGGAAGGCGAGGATGGTGATCCAGACGACATAGGTCAGGATCACATCCATCGCGAGGTAGCGCCGCACCAGGAAGATCCGATATCCAAGCCCCCCCTGCGCGGCAATGGCCTCTGACGCGATGAGAAATAGCCAGGCTGGACCCAGAGACAACCGCACGGACTGGATCAGACGGGGCAATACCTGTGGCAGCGCGACGCGCAGCGCAATCACCCAAGAGGACGCGCCAAGCGTCTGCGCCTTTACAATCATCTCGGTCGGGATCTCCAGCACGCGCTGGCCAAGATCACGGATCAGGAACGGTGTGATGCCAATGGCGATGAGTGCGACCTTGGAGGTCTCACCCAGTCCAAACACGATGAACAGGATGGGCAGCACCGCGAGGGGCGGAACCATGGAGATGACACCGATGAAACTTGCCATCAGCGCCCGTACATAGGGGAGCAGACCAATCGCCAGCCCCAGAAGCAGCCCGATCAGCGATGCGATCCCGACACCCACGCCCAGCCGTTGCAGGCTTGCCGCTGTATCCGACCAGAAGAGGATGCGGTCAGAACGTTTGTCTGGTGTCGTCAACAGCCGCCCGGCGGTCTCGACAATGGCGGCAGGCGCAGGCAGGAGCTTGTCGCGCGGATTTTCTGCCCGTCGGATCTCTGACCCCACGGTGTACAGCGCAAGCACCGCCAGAAACGGTACAAGCAGCAGTATCAAAGCCAAAGGCCGACCGGGTTTTCGGTTGATCAGGCGCATGTGCTCCCCTCGGATAGGGTGAGGAAACTATCCCCACCCGTCGAGGACTATCAGAGCGCGCCTGATGCTGCCATCTTCATGAAGCTCACGTCATAGCGCAGCTTGATGTTCTCAGCGTCGCCCGTGGTCACACCGCCCGGATAGGCAACGCCCACAAAGTCCGCACTTGGTGCGCCTTCACCCAGAATGCCCTTGTCGAACAGGAAACCTGCAACATTGACCATGGTCTTGGGCAGTTCGGCACTTTCGACAAAGGCGACGGCATCAGCCGGCTTCCAGAACATTTGCGTCGAGGCAAGCTGTGCCTTGTAGCCAGCCAGATCGGTTCCGGAGGCTTCGGCCATCGCCGTAAGTGCCGCTTCATCACCCGATTCCATGATGGCCATAAGCTCGTACCATGCGCCGACCAGAGCCTTGCCGAACTCGGGGTTATCCGCCAGCGTTTCCGTATTCACGACCATCATGTCGATGATCTCACCGGGAATGTCCGAACTGTCGAACAGCTTGGTTGCGTCGGGCTGTGCCATGATCTCGGAGACCAGCGGGTTCCACGTGACCACTGCCTCCACGTCATCCGTGCCATAGGCCGCGATCATGTCTGCGTCCGAGGTATTGATGACGGCCGAGAGATCCGATTCCTTCAATCCGACCGAGTCCAGGCCGCGCGCCAGCAGGTAGTGGCTGACTGAAAGCTCGACCAGATTGACCAGCTTGCCCTTCAAAGCCTCAAGGCCTCCCTCGCCCTTCATGATGATTGCATCATTTCCGTTCGAGAAGTCACCGACGATCAGGGCAGTCGTATCCACGCCGCCGCCTGCAGGGATCGAAAGCGTGTCCATGTTGGTCGCGCTGACACCGTCGAACTGGCCGGCTGTGTAGAGGTTGATTGATTCGACGTAGTCGTTCACCTGAACGATCTCGACATCGATGCCGTATTTCTCGGCCCATTTGTCCATGATGCCTGAATCTTCCAGATAGCCCCAGGGCATCCACCCGACATAGATCGACCAGGCGACCGTGAACTCGGTCTTCTTCTCAGCCAGCGCATGCGGCGCGGAGAAGGTCAGGGTGGCCGCAGCTGCGGCGGCAAACACAGTCTTGAGCGTCACGTTCATCATCTCGGATCGTCTCCCGTTCGCGTCCCGCGCATCAGTCATTTTCAGGCCAGCGCGCGGAACATGGAGAACGCAGGCTTGACGGCGCAGTGGTTCTCCCGGGATTTTGGCCCGCCGTGTACCACCCGGAATTTGCCGGTGCGGCGTCACCTCTTGGACCAGGCGCCTCGTTCGAGGACGGAACCCTAGATGACCTGCGACAACCACGATGCTGGATCGCGGCGCTGCGTCAAGAAAACCACGCACGGATCACGCGTTATTTGCCGAGGTGCCAACAAATCGCGCTATGCGACGGCAATATGCGCATTTTTTACGCAGTGTTCCTGGGTCAGCCAGGCACCGGCGTGTGGTCATAATTCTCCCGAGCCAGGATCGCATCGCGCCCGCCAAGCGCCTTGATGCGTTCGGCCTGATCGGCAAAGGCCTGCGCGTTCACCGCATCCGGATCTGTGATCTCGTTCAGCGCCGCCAGCATTTCGGCCACGACCGCTGCCGTGGCGGGCTCCGGCGCAAGATCGTGTTCTTCACCCGGATCCGCATCCAGATCAAAGAGCTGACACGGATGTCCCGGATACACCACCAGCTTCCATTGTCCGTTGCGCAGCATGAACATGCCACTTTGCGCGCCATAGTCGTGGTATTCGGACAGGACCGATCTGGATGCATCCGGCGTGTGCGCGACCGCCAGCAGGGATCGTGCGTGTTCTGGCGCATTCTCTGGCTTGGCCGCACCTGCCAAGTCCAGGACAGTCGGGTACAGGTCTATCAGCGACACTGGTGTGGACACTGTTCCGGTCGGCACTTCCGGCCCGGCCATGATCAAGGGCACAGCCGCCGCCTCCTCATACATTACCATCTTGGTCCAGAACCCGCGGTCGCCGAGGCATTCTCCATGGTCGCTGGTGAATATCACCGTCGTCTCTTTGGTCAGACCTGCATCGTCCAGCGCGCGAGTGATCTGCCCCACCTTCGCATCCACGAAAGAGCAGAGCCCGTAATAGGACGCGATGGCGATGCGCCGGGTCTCGTCCGTGAATGCCTCATCATAGTTGCAAGCCCGCCGCATGCCTTCGAGCACCGGATGGTCTGCTCCACTTCCGGGTGTCGCAGCGCGTGGCATGGGAACTTTGTCGGGGTCGTACAGATCGTAGAACTCTTCCGGGCATGTCAGCGGATAGTGTGGACGCAGGAATGAGACATAGAGGCACCAAGGCGCAGCGTCTGTTCCGCGTTGTCCGATCCAGTCAACGGTGGCGCTGCAAACGGCCTCGTCATAGCGCGTGTATGGGTCGTCACCCGGGCCGATATGTGCGGCAAAACCCGATGTGTCAAAGATATCTTCTTCGTCGCGCAGGAGCCCGTGCACCCAGCCTTCGCCACCTGCCACATGAAGAGGCCGGATTTCTTCACTGAAGCCGTTGTCATCCGCCTCGCTTCGGAAATGGAGCTTGCCGATGGACAGCATCTCATGCCCCGCGTCACGCAGTTTGTGATGCCAGCTCTCGGGGCTCCCGGAATAGGGTTGTGCGTTGGCCCAGCACCGGGTCTCGTGCACATAGCGCCCGGTTGCGATGGAGGCTCGGGCAGGCACGCAGATCGGGGAGGGTGTGTAAGCGGCATCGAATCTGAGACCTCGCGCGGCCAGCGCATCGATATGCGGCGTCTGCACCATCTTGTTGTCATAGCAGCCCAGGCAATCCCGCCGCAGCTCGTCCGTCATGATCACGATGACATTGTTCGCCATGGCCTGTGCCTTCCATACGGTTCTTGGGATCGCAGGCTAGCTCTGCGCCCTGCAACATGGAACCACAGTTTCCACAGGACTGGCGCGGGCTGTTGCCGGTCACTTTTGCACTATATTTGATCACGAATTTCATTCGTGTCTATATGGCGCGCAAATCCGAGCAAACTTCATATGAAAAGCCTACTATCGCAGCATTTTCCTTGGTGAGTTGACCGCCGTGGTTATCTTCCCCCCGACGCTGAAAATTCAGCTGTCGGCACAGTTGGCCGAGTGGTCGTTCGAGATCACGACGTCAGCCCAAAAGCAGATGAGCGGTGCAGTGGTGCCCGGAAGACTTGGAGAAATTGGTCTCGACCTGCGCCCGCACTGACCGAAAGAGGAAAAAGAAATGTCGAAACTAAGCAAGGCCTTGATGGCCGGAACGATCGTGGCGATGACCTCGGGTGCACAGGCTCTGGCCGCGGATGACACGATCAAGGTCGGCGTCCTGCACTCGCTGTCGGGTACGATGGCGATCTCCGAGACGACACTGAAAGACACCATGCTGCTGCTGATCGAAGAGCAGAACGCTAAGGGCGGTGTGCTGGGCAAGCAGCTGGAAGCCGTGGTTGTGGACCCGGCCTCGGATTGGCCGCTGTTCGCCGAAAAGGCGCGCGAGCTGCTCACCGTGCACGAAGTTGATGTCATCTTCGGTAACTGGACCTCTGTGTCCCGCAAATCCGTCCTTCCCGTGATCGAGGAACTGAACGGTCTGCTGTTCTACCCCGTCCAGTACGAGGGCGAGGAAAGCTCGAAGAACGTCTTCTACACCGGTGCTGCGCCAAATCAGCAGGCGATCCCTGCAACGGACTACTTCCTCGACGAGCTTGGCGTCGAGAAGTTTGCGCTTCTGGGCACCGACTACGTGTACCCGCGCACGACCAACAACATCCTGGAAAGCTATCTGAAGGGGAAAGGTATCCCCGAGAGCGATATCTTCGTGAACTACACGCCTTTCGGCCACTCGGACTGGTCCAAGATCGTCGCTGACGTCGTTGCGCTGGGTGCAGACGGCAAGAAGGTCGGCGTGATCTCGACAATCAATGGCGACGCTAATGTGGGCTTCTACAAGGAGCTCGCAGCCGCAGGTGTCTCCGCAGACGACATCCCTGTTGTTGCGTTCTCGGTGGGTGAAGAAGAGCTCTCGGGCCTCGACACTTCAAACTTGGTGGGTCACCTCGCAGCCTGGAACTATTTCCAGTCGGCAGAGGCAGAAGCCAACGCCGCGTTCATCGACGCATGGAAGGCCAAGATGGGCGATGAGCGCGTGACCAACGACCCGATGGAAGCCCACTATATCGGCTTCAACATGTGGGTGAACGCGGCCGAAGCTGCCGGAACGACCGACGTCGATGCTGTTCGCACCGCCATGTACGGCCAGAAGTTCCCGAACCTGACCGGCGGTATGGCCGAGATGCTGCCGAACCACCACCTCGCCAAGCCGGTTCTGATCGGCGAGATTCAGGCAGACGGTCAGTTCGACATCATCAGCCAGACCGAAGAAGTTCCAGGCGATGCATGGACGGATTTCCTTCCGGAATCTGCCGTCCTGAAGTCGGACTGGAAAGAACTGGGCTGCGGCATGTACAACACTGCAACCAGCACTTGTGTTCAGATCAAGTCCAACTACTGATCCGAAGGGATCTTTTTTGAAACGGTGGGGGGCTCTCGGGCCCCCCGCACCAATTTGGGGACAAGAATGAAAAGACTACTCCCATTGCTTTTGCTTCTTGTGACAATGCTCAGCGGAGCCCCTGCCGCGGCGCAGGAGCCAAGCGCGATACAGGGTTTGCTGCAAACGCAGGGCGAACTGATCCGCAAAGGTTCGCGCAAGACAATTCAGCCAGCGATCGATACGTTGGCCAGTAGCGGACTTGGCCAGGCACAGACGGTGCTGGAGCGCTGGCAGGCGCGCGAGATGTGGTCGCGCAAGGCAGACGCCTTATTCGTCTTCGGCGAGACGGTGGACAGCAACACCATCCGCATCTTCGACGTGGGCAATGGAATCGAAATCGGCGTCTTCCCGAAAAAGGAATTCAGACAGCTGAAACCCAATGGCGGTGTGCGTGCAATGATCGGAGCAGCTCTGGTTCGCTTCCAGTTGCTGGACCCTGATCCCGCAAAACGGAATGCGGCGCTGGAGGCGATTGAACGTGACGCCGAGGCCTCGCATCTGGCAGCCCTGCGGGGCGCTATCGACGAAGAACCGGACGCGACACTCAAAGCGCGCAAGACCCGTCTCGAACGCCTGCTCACCATTCGTTTTGCCGAGGCAGACGAAGAACGGATTGCGGCCATCGAAGCTTTGTCGTCAGAGCTTGCCCTCGACGTCCGGGCCACGCTGAACCCGTTGGTCGCCACAACCGTCAAGGCCTCGCCAATTGCCGATGGCGTCGTGGCAGGCGGCGAGATTGCGCGCCTTCTCACGCCCGACAGCGAAGATCTGCCGCGCGAAGTGGCCTATCAGGCGCTGGTCGATGCCTCCCTTGCTCCGCCGCGTATCAGTCGCGAGGACCAACGCTCTGCGCTGATCGCCAACATCTCTGGTGACAAAGTCGGTGGGATCGAAGTTGCCGCGCTCGATACACAGGGCGCGCGTGATCGGGCCTATGCGGCGCTTGTCGCCGCAGGCACTGTCAAAGTGGCTGCAACGGAAGCGGATGTGGACAAGGCTTTGTCGGCACACAGTTTCTACGAGGTCTATACCGGTCCGGCTGCCGTGGCCCAGGCCGCCGCTGCGGCGCTGGTGTCCATCAACAATGCGGTAGCCTTCAATCAGGCCATCGACCTCGGCCTGGACGCACTGTCGCTGGCCTCGATCTATTTCCTCGCTGCCATCGGACTGGCGATCACGTTCGGGGTCATGGGCGTCATCAACATGGCCCATGGCGAGTTCATCATGATGGGCGCCTACACGGGTTATGTCGTGCAATTGTTCATCCCGGACTACACAGTGTCGATCATGGTGGCCCTTCCATTGGCGTTTCTGGTGACGTTTGGTGCCGGGGTTGCCATGGAACGACTGGTGATCCGCTGGCTCTACCACCGCCCGCTCGAGACCTTGCTCGCCACGTTCGGCATCTCGATCGCGCTGCAACAGATTGCCAAGAACATCTTCGGCACACAGGCCCGTCCGCTGACTGCGCCGGACTGGCTTTCGGGAGCCTGGGTGATCAACGACGTGTTGCAGATCTCGAACATCCGCATCGCGATCTTCGTTATGGCGCTGATGTTTCTTTTGCTGCTGTACGGGATCATGCGGCACACCCGATTGGGGCTGGACGTGCGTGCCGTGACGCAGAACCCGCGCATGGCGGCGTCGATGGGCATCAATCCGGACCGGGTGAACATGTTGACCTTCGGACTGGGCTCGGGCATTGCCGGGATCGCAGGCGTGACCATCGGGCTTTATGCCAAGGTGACCTCCGAGATGGGTCAGGACTACATTGTGCAGTCGTTCATGACGGTGGTCGTGGGCGGCGTCGGCAACATCTGGGGCACATTGCTGGGTGCGACAATGGTCGGCTCGCTGCAAAAGGTGATCGAGTGGTTCAACCCGTCGAACACGTTGGCCGCGCAGACATATATGATCCTGTTCATCATCCTCTTCATCCAGTTCCGGCCGCGCGGTATCATCGCGCTGAAGGGCCGGGCGGCGGAGGCATGACAATGTCGACAAAAACACTCGGAAATGATTTGACAAAAATAGTCAGGTATTTAGAGAAAGGTCTATGGGGATCCGGATCCTCCTGTTTCAAACATGGAGAATGCCTCAATGACTGCACTCAACAGTACCGCCTTCATCTGGGCGGTCATTCTGTTCGGCGCCGCGCCTGCGATCGCTGCAGAATGTGCCCTGAACTACGAACAGTTCGAGATCGGCGTGCCACATACCGATCTGGAAATCTGCCCCGAAAGCATGGCAGAAGCTGGGACCTACTGCCGTCTGTCTCTGGTCGGCGAGACCGTTACGATCTTCGCCTTTGCCGAGGCAACGGATTGTCTGGTGGCGACTCGCGTCTATTCGGACGAGGAATTCAAGCTGACTGTAAACTGATTTTGCAAAGGGGCGCGCGGTGATCGAACGTACCTTCCTCGCGCGTCATCCTTCGGTCTGGGTCTTCCTTGTCTGCCTTGCGGTGTTCACCATCGCTGTGACTTTCATGTCCGAGGCTTATGGCAGCGGCGCGATATCGACCAGCTTCGTGAAGACGCTCGGCAAGACGTTGTGCCTCTGCCTTGTCGCCATCGCCATGGATCTTGTCTGGGGGTATTGCGGGATCCTTTCGCTGGGTCATTTCGCGTTCTTCGGGCTGGGCGGCTACGCGATCGGCATGTGGCTGATGTATGCCCGCACCGAGTTGATCGTTCTGGAGAGCCTTGCTGCCGCCGATCTGCCACCCACACCCCAGGAAATCCAGGACGCCATCTCAACCCAGATCTTCGGTGTGGTGGGCTCGTCCGAGCTGCCTGCCATCTGGTCGTTCGCGCATTCACTGCCCCTGCAACTGGCCGCGGTGGTGCTGGTGCCCGGATTGCTGGCGTTGGTTTTCGGCTGGCTCGCCTTTCGGAGCCGCGTGACCGGCGTCTACCTGTCGATCCTCACGCAGGCCATGACGCTGGCGCTGTCACTCTATCTCTTCCAGAACGACAGCGGATTGCGCGGCAATAATGGTCTTTCGGGGTTGCAGAACCTGCCGGGATTGGACGGGACCTCTCAGGATCTTGTATCTATCTGGTTCCTCTGGGCGTCCGCGCTGGCTCTGGGCAGCGGGTACGTCCTTTCGGCATGGATGGTTTCGGGCAAGTTTGGCTCGGTCATCCGAGGGATCCGCGATGACGAGGCGCGTGTGCGTTTCCTTGGCTACCCGGTCGAGACGTTCAAGCTGGTCGTCTTCACCTTCACCGCTGTCATCGCCGCCATCGCAGGCGCGCTCTACTATCCTCAGGCAGGTATCATTAATCCGGCCGAGATTGCGCCCATCGCGTCAATCTATCTCGCAGTCTGGGTCGCTATCGGTGGTCGCGGCCGACTTTATGGCGCGGTGATCGGCGCCGCGGTTGTCAGCCTCGTCTCGACCTTCTTCACCGGGGGGCAGGCGCCGGATATCAACCTTGGGTTCTATACCCTGCAATGGGTCGATTGGTGGACCGTTCTGTTGGGGCTTTCCTTTGTCGCGGTGACGCTGTTCGCGCCCAAGGGCATTGGCGGACTGTTCGATCTGATCGCAACCCGGCGCGGGGTTGACCGCCACGGCGCTGACCTTGGCCCCGACGCAGGCGCCTTCCGCGAAAAGGAGGCCAGGGAATGACCGAGCTTCTGGAAGTCTCGGGCGTCTCGGTCTCGTTTGACGGCTTCAGGGCCATCAACAACCTGTCGTTCTCGATCGGACCTGCGGAACTGCGCGCCGTGATCGGACCTAACGGTGCTGGAAAGACAACGTTCATGGACATCGTAACTGGGAAGACGAAACCCGATGAGGGGCAGGTTCTCTGGGGCGAGAGGTCGATTTCGCTGATCGGCATGAACGAAAGCCGGATCGCGCGCGAGGGTGTTGGGCGTAAGTTCCAACGCCCCACCGTGTTCGAGGATCAATCGGTGTTCGACAATCTTCTGATGGCACTGAGGAAAGACCGATCACCGCTGCAAGTGTTGTTCTTTCGAGCGTCCGCAGACGACCGCGATCGTGTGCACATGCTGGCTGATGAAATTGGCCTGAAGAATGAATTGGAACGCAAATCCGGGGAACTGGCACATGGGCAGAAGCAGTGGCTCGAGATCGGCATGCTTCTGGCGCAAGACCCGCAGCTGCTGCTGGTCGATGAGCCGGCGGCGGGCATGACGCCAGCGGAACGCGAGCACACCACGGATCTCCTGCGCGAGGCGGCAAAGACCCGCGCCGTCGTCGTTGTCGAACATGACATGGAGGTCGTCCGCCGCCTGAACTGCAAGGTCACTGTCCTGCACGAAGGATCGGTGCTGGCCGAAGGCTCGCTGGATCATGTCACGGCCAATCAGGAGGTGATAGATGTCTATCTCGGGCGCTGAAGCATATGCTGGGCAGTTGCCCATCTCTGTGCAACTTCGGCGCGCCGCCTTCTTCATCTTGCCGGAAATACCTCGGGGGGTTGGGGGCAGAGCCCCCGGATCGGACCGCAGGGCCGAAAGGCAGCACCCGCCATGTTAGAAATCCGCGACCTGACGTTGCACTACGGCGGCAGCCAGATCCTGAACGGCATCTCGCTGGACGCACGCCTTGGCGAAGTGACCTGCGTGATGGGCACCAACGGCGTTGGCAAGACCTCGCTGCTGAAAGCCATCTCGGGCACGCATCAACGCACGGCCGGCACCTTCAGACTGGATGGCGCAGAGATCGGCCGCATTCCGGCGCATCATCTCGCCCGCAAGGGGATCGGATACGTACCGCAGGGACGCGATGTCTTTCCCTTGCTGACCGTGCGCGAAAACCTCGAGACGGGCTACGCCTGTTTGCAAAAGGACCAGTACGGGATTCCGGACGAAATTTTCGAGCTGTTTCCCATCCTCAAGGAATTCCTCGGTCGCCGCGGCGGAGACCTCTCGGGCGGACAGCAACAGCAACTGGCCATCGCTCGGGCCATGATCGCGCGGCCAAAGCTGCTGCTGCTGGACGAGCCAACCGAGGGCATCCAGCCCAACATCATTCAACAGATCGGGCGCGTGATCGAGTACCTTCGTGACCGCGGCGACATGGCCATAGTCCTGGTAGAGCAATATTTCTCGTTCGCTTATGACATCGGGGACCGCTTCTATGTACTGCAACGGGGCGCTGTGAAGATGTCGGGCGAGAAAGCCGCACTGGACCGCGAGGAACTGCTAGCTGCGGTGTCCGTCTAGAACCAGCCGACGATCCAGGGCTCGACCCTCTGCCAATGCTTGCCGATCTTTTCGGTGGCGGTGAGGATCTTGGCGGTCTTCTCGGTCGTCTTCACCGCACCATCCGCCCCCTTGATACCTCGTTGGCCCGGTTGCGCACGCGGATCCAGAGGCCCCCTTCCGAATACGCCGCATCCTTGACCTTGCCCTCCTCCATGGGGGCACCGTCATCGTCCGGGTTCTCGGCGCGGGCGGTCTTGAGCGTCTCCAGATGGTCGCGCAATTCCTGCACCAGATCCGCTTCCCCGGCATCGCCGAGCGCGTCTATCAACGCCTCGAACGCGTCGAGCACATCATTGTCCGGCAGGCCGATCCTAGCTGCCATCCGTGCCTTGGTCTTGTCGCGCAGTTCAGGGACGAGTTCGCGCAGGTCCGAGACCCCGTCCTGCAGGTCGCGCAACAGGTTCCGGATGCGAAGCTCCTGCGCGGCCCCGTCGAGCCCGCTCAGGTTCACCACGGCCGTCGCAAAATCATCGTGCAACCGCCATGGCTTGTCGCGATAACGTTCAAGCGCGCGCCCGATATCGGTCAGGATCTCGTCGACATCATCCTTGAGTTTGTATGGCAGTTTGTTGTGGCCTTGCCAGACACGAGCAACCCGATCTGAGATCTTTCGAACAAGGTTATCGTAGACCTCGGCTGGCGAGGGAGGGTCGAGTAGGTATCCGACCTTTCC
>JBGCFK010000409.1:0-4484 GCA_045106875.1 Paracoccaceae bacterium
CTGCGGCAGATCGCTTCGCATCTCGCACTGCTTTTTCGATCAGGTCCAACGACACGACCGCTCCACTTGAGATATTTGGCGCGATCACGCAGCTCGGCACATCTTCGGCTGTGATGGATGGAGAGATTCTATATGATTTCCTTCAGAGCCAATCGATGCTGGACGCGATCACTGCCGATCAGGATCTGGTGGCCATCTACAATCGCGCTCCCGAAGATCTTGTGTTCCGCCTTGGTGCAGATCAGCCGGTCGAAGAATTGCTCGACCATTGGCAATGGATGACCGATGTCGCGATTGACCCGGCAACAGGCATTCTGACCGTCGAGGCGCGCGCTTTCACTGCTGAGGACGCACAAACACTGGCTGAGGCGGTCCTTGGCGCAAGTGCAAAGCTGGTCAATCATCTCTCTGAAGCCGCACGTGAGGACGCAGTGAGACATGCAGCAGGCGAGCTGACCGGAGCCGAGGCCCGCCTTCGCCGCATCCGTGGCGAACTGCGCGCATTTTGCGATGTCGAGCAGGAGGTCGATCCACGACAGAACGCGGCCGTGGCGCTGGGCCTTGTCGCCACGCTAGAAGAAGATCGGGCGCGCACTCAGGTGCAACTGGACCAACTGTCGGGCGTCCTCGACGCTGGCGCGCCGCGCGTGCAGTCGCTGAGGCGCCGACTGGCAACGTTGGATGCCCGTATTGTACAGGAACGCACCCGTCTTGGCAGTGGCACTGCCCAGCAGAACGGGCGTCAAATGGCTGATATTGTTGGCGATTACGAAGAACTGGTGGTTGATCGGGAGTTCGCCGAGCAAGCCTACACCCTCGCGCTTGCGACTTATGAGCAGGCGCAGGCCGAGGCCCGCCGGCAGAGCCGATATCTTGCAGTGCATATCCAGCCGACCCTGTCCGAAGAGGCCGAGTATCCGGACCGGCCCACATGGCTTGGCGCAACCTTTGCGCTGACGCTTGCAGTCTGGGCCATCTCCATGCTGATCATCGCCAACATTCGAGAGCGCAGATAGCCGACCGGTTACCCAGAAACTGCGAATTGGTGCGAATTTTCTTAAAGGGGTGTGCGATTTTTTAACGATTCGCTTACCGTCTGGCGACGATCCTCTCCAAACACATCAAGGCACGCGGGAATGCGCCGCCGAGGGAGAATTGTCAGAATGACCATGCGTAAGGGTATCCTGCTTGCAGGCGGGACAGGGTCACGTTTGTTTCCGCTGACCCATTCGGTCTCGAAGCAATTGCTGCCGGTATATGACAAGCCGATGATCTTTTATCCACTGAGCCTTCTGATCAACGCGGGTGTGCAAGAGATAGCCGTGATCACGCCCCCCGCACAGCGCGGAATGTTCGAAGCCTGCCTTGGCGATGGGCGAGCGTTTGGGGTCTTGTTGCACTTCATCCCGCAACCAAGCCCAGAGGGATTGTCACAGGCCTATATCCTCGCCGAGGAGTTCCTGGATGGCGCGCCTTCGATGATGGTGCTGGGAGACAACCTGTTCTGCGGCGAGGGGATAGTAGAGCAGATTGCCGTCGCCGCCGCCCGGCCAGATCGCAACTCGGTCTTTGGATATTCGGTTCTGGATCCGCAAAACTATGGCATTGTCACCTTTGATTTTGAAGGCAGAGCCATCTCGATTGACGAGAAACCGATAAGGCCATCGTCAGATTGTGCGGTCACGGGGCTCTATCTGTTGGACGGTGATGCGCCGCGCCACGCCCGCACGGTGAGGCCCTCTGATCGGGGCGAGCTTGAGATCACAGATCTGCTGCAAGCCTATCTGGACAATGACAATCTCAACGTGGTGCGATTGGACGATGGACGTTGGTTTGATACAGGCGCGCCGCAGAACCTCCTGGACGCCGGCAACTATGTGCGCAATCAGTTTGACGAGAATGGCTTGGTCACCGGTTCGCCTGAAATCGCGGCGTATGAGGGCGGGCTGATCTCACACCAACAGTTGCTTCGGCGTGCAGCATCGATGCGAAACTCGGACTATGGCCGGATGCTGATGGATATCGTCGTTGAACCGGGCTTTTTGAATGCCCGCTCCAACACCGCAATGTCGATCGCGTAGGGACCCGCCATGTCCATATGCCACGAGATTACCCTGGCGCATCCCCGGCTGGAGCGCGTGCGATTCTTGGTTCAACGCCCCGCTCTCTCGGTAAACGGTGATCTGGAAAGCGCGTTTCTAGACAGCGCAACAGGGATTTCGCGCCACCCGGCAGGGCGTCCGTTGACAAGCGTCCTGGCGTCCGCGTCAAACGAACCCGATTGCGATCTGGTTGTTCTGATCCGCAACCCATCGCTGGTACTGGACGCAGAGCTGCCCGAGCGCATTGCAACAGCCATCGCGAAGTTGCCCGAGCCCGGTGATTGGGCAATAGCTGGCAGTGGCGGGCTTGGGTTCTCTGACAGACGCCATCTGGCGCTTTATGCATCCAACAGCCCATCCATTCCGACGACCGGCGGGCCGCAACCCTTGCTCGATCCAATGCCGGATTTGACGTTGGTCAACGCTGGCCACGCATTCTCAGTGCTGGGCGCAGCGCCTCGATGTCTGGACACGGCTTTGGAAACCGTACTTGCTGCGGATGGTTACCTGATTGGCCGTGTATCCATCTTCATGCCCGAGCTTATTGCTGGCATCGACGGAGGTCTGCTGAGCCGCGACATCGCAGCACTCAAACGCGAACTGCACTCGCATTTCTGCGACAGACTTTCGGGTCAGGTGATCCCGACATTGACGGGTGGAATAGAGTTGATGCCGGAGGGCCCCGCATGTCCCGCCCCGTCAAAGACCCCAGATCTGGGCGAGATTGCGTCCGCATTGACGATGGGCCATTGCAGTCCTCCCAGCCTTTCCATTGTCACCAGAACCAGATTCGCGCGGCCGCATCTGCTCCGCCGGCTCCTCACCTCGATCAGCCGCGCGCGTCCGAAGGACACGCCTCTGGAAATAGTATTGTCCAGCGACGCCCCAAGTGACGTATGCAGCGCTGCGATTGAAACTCTGCAGGCCGACTTCCCGAACCTGACCCTCAGGCTTTGTCACAACACGCCCACCGGGCCGAGCCGTGTTGGCAATCTGACAGAAGGATTGCGGGCGGCGACGATGGAATATGTCGCCATCGTCGATGATGATGATTACCTTGATCTTTTTGCGTTCGAGAACATCACCCAGGCCTTTTTTCTGGGCAACCGGCCAGTGGCGATCGCGTCATCAGACGTGCACGAGGAGGAATGGGAGAATATCTCGAGCCCGCAGCCGGTGCTTGCCAACAGCAAGAAAGTCAATTCCTACGCGTCGCATCGTTGGTATGAGATGTTTGATGGCGTGAACAAGTTACCGGTGTGCGCCATCATCGCGCCGCGCGACTTTGTTTGCCGACGGCTGAGCTCGGTGGCACTGACCCATGACCTGAGCGAAGACTACGCTCTGTTTCTACTGCTCCTGACGGCGCCGGACCTTCCCGCAATCCATGCATTACCCGATGTCTTTTGCCACATCTCGCTCAGGGGCAGCGAGAATTCCGTTGGGATGACGGACCGACGACCTTGGGTGCGCGATATTGCGGGCCATCTTGGAACAATCACGACTGCGCCCACAGTGGCTGGACCCGGCATGTGGAACCAACTCGCTGGCCGCACCGGTGATGGACAGAACCCAGCATTGAAGCTCGCTGTTCAAGATCTGAACCGGGAACTTGCACGGCGGGACCAGGAGATACGGTTGCTACGTGCAGAGACCACGCGTCTTCGCAACGCATTTCAGCTGTCAAAGGAGGTGATTGCATGAGTATTTCCATCTTCACAAGCTGCGCGTTGAACTACCTGCCGAAGGCAAGATCCCTTGCAGCAAGCCTCCAACAACATGCACCCGGCACTCGGTTGACACTTTGCCTTTGCGATGCACCGCCAAGTTGGCTTGATTTGGCTGCGGAGCCGTTCGACCGAATCTGGCTCCCCGAAGACCTTGGTTATGACAGAGCCTGGATTTTCGAGCACACCGTGATGGAGCTTTGCACCGCTGTGAAGGGGCGCGGGCTGCGGAGGCTGCAAGAAGACGAGCCCGCGGATCTCCATGCCTATCTCGATCCAGATGTCTATCTGTTCCACGATCTGGCCCCGATTGAAGAGATGATGCACGGCGCATCGATCGGGCTTGTTCCGCACATCATTGCGCCAGAAGCTACGGATATTGGCGTGCAGGTGACCGAGATGTCTGTCACTGGGCACGGCATTTACAATCTCGGCCATCTGTTTGTCCGGCCAGATCAGAACGGGTGCGCCTTTGCCAACTGGTGGGCAGAGCGTCTTGACCAGTACTGCTTCGATGACCGTCAGAGGGGCCTGTTTACGGACCAACGTTGGGTCGATCTTGTGCCTGCAATCTTCGACGGGGTCCGGATCTTGCGGCAACCCGGGCTTGATGTTGCCAGCTGGAACCTCTCGCATCGCGATATCAGGCAGACCG
>JBGCFK010000041.1:0-6470 GCA_045106875.1 Paracoccaceae bacterium
GCCCAAGGGCCTTGATGATGGCTTTAGCGTTGGTCATCGCGTGGTCACGGTGCTGATTGCTGAAGATCTCTGGTGTGCATACACGAAGACTGCCCAGCTTTGTTAGATAAACCCGTCCTGCGCCGGTGCGTCGAGGCGCAATCTGGCGAGTGAACTACGTCGTTGAAAGGATCTGGTAACCCTTAACTTTGGCTAGGGGTTAAGAGAGCTCTGCTATTCGATGGGTATGAAACGGGAAACGAGCATTCAAACCTCTTGCACGCCTTTGAAGATGAATCGCCGAAGCGTTCTGTCTGGGGTGGCGGCAAGTGTATTCGCAGGCGGGGCATCCGTGCCTGCCGTGGCAGCCAAGCCTTTGAAAGCCGCGCGGTTCAAACCTCCGGGGATTGGCTCTACCTGGGTCTATGCACATTCGGATGGAAAGACCGAGAGGCTGGAGCGGATTGATAACAGTTCGTGGGGAACAACAGGTATTGTTCGATACCGCAGAGAGTTGGACGGAGAGCCCACCGAAATCCGCTGCTACAACCTGCGCATGGGAACATGGGTGGTGACATTTGACGAAGCAGAGGTGCCGATCATTGCCGCAGATCCTGATGACCGGCGCTATCGCTGGCCAATGGCATTTAACGGCTATTGGCGTTCGCGGTATACGATCCGCGACCTGAGGGCCGAGCGAAATCTGATCGCGCATGCATCATGGCGCGTAGATGGCTTTGAACGGATCTCTATTCCAGGTGGAACAACTCGCGCTATACGTCTGGCCTCGAACAAGACGAGCCGCGACAGCATGGTTTGGTTCGCATGGGATATCGGCATCCGAACGCAGGTGCAGATCTTCAAGGATGGAGAGATGGTTCGGGAGAAGACGTTGATCGACTTCTCCCCGATTTGAATTCTCGCGGGTCCGGTGGATTGGTATTCCTGCCAGACCAACCTGAACGCGGGCTCAGGCCTTGCCCTTGTAGATATCGACGAGTTTGGCGAGCATATCCAGAGCATCAGCGCGCGGACGCTGGAACGTATTTCGACCAATGATCGATCCATTGCCGCCGCCATCGCGAATGGCACGAGCATCATCATAGACCGAGTTCTCGCCCTTCTTCGCTCCGCCCGAGAAGACGACGATCCGCCGACCATTGAACGAGGATTTCATGCAGTCCTGCACCCGCGCGGTCATCGTTGAGATGTCGATCTTCTGATCTTCGTAGACCTTTTTGGCCTCTTTCAGTTCCAGATGATCGGAGGAGAGCTTGATCTTGATGATATGCGCACCCAACAGCGCCGCGATCTGTGCCGCATAGGCGCCAATATCGATTGCCGTTTCACCATCCTTGGTCAAGGCTTCGCCGCGTGGATAGGACCAGATAACCGTTGGAATGCCCACGGCGGCCGCTTCCGCGCGCATCTCGGCGATCTCTTCGAACATATCGAGCCCGGCGGACGAGCCTGGATAGATCGTGAAGCCAATCGCCGAAGCGCCAAGCCTCAGGGCATCATCCACCGATGCGGTGATTGCTTGATCCTTCGGCGCTGCATCCGGGATCAGGGAGTTTGCCGAGTTTGCCTTCAGGATTGTCGGGATCTGTCCTGCATAAGTGTCTGCGCCAGCTTCCAGCATGCCCAACGGCGCCGCATAGGCGTTCAGCCCTGCATCAATAGCCAGCTGGTAGTGGTAATGTGGGTCATAAGCGTCGGGGTTGGGTGCGAAAGATCGCGCCGGGCCGTGCTCGAAGCCCTGATCTACGGGCAGGATGATCATCTTGCCGGTCCCGCCCAGCTTTCCGTTCATCAGCATGCGGCAGAGATTGCCTTTCACGCCGGGCGTATCGCCTTGGTAGTTGGCAAGGATCTTCTGGACAGCTCGTGTCGCTCTCATAGCTCTTCCCCATTTGCTCCGGAATTCGAGCGGGAGTACTCGGGGAATCGCGAGATGGTCAAGGGGGCATCCGAAATGCACCCTTGTGTCATCGTGCTTCGTGTTTCTGTTGGATCACTTCACACGATCGGCGATCACACCGCCCAGCGAGGCTGTCCACGTCTCCAGTGCGACGCGAGCGGCCCGGTCAGCCTCGGCCCGCCATGCGTCGCTTCCGGCATCTGCGAAGCGGGCATCCAGACGACGACGCAGATTTGCTGCGCCCTTGTCTCCGCCAGCCGCCGCAAGGGACGCAAGGTAGTACGCCCGCGCGTAACTGCGGGGCATGGACTTGCCGACGGACGCGGCGAAAGCCATCCGCCGAAGTCCCGGAATGTCTCCTGCGGCTATCATGGCATCCATCTCACCGGCCGCCGCTACATTTCCCGGCCACGCACGCGATGCGGATTCCTGCGCTGCCAATATTGCCTCGACTGTCATGGCGCTTTCCATTGCGTCTGCAAGGCCGATAGCGCCTGAGCCGCCACCCGCCAGCGCGCGAAGGGTCATGGGGTAACCCGTTGCTGTATCCCCGGTCTCGACCAATGCGCCAGCCACCAAGAGTGCCGCGTCGCCATTCCAGTCATTGGCCAACGGAGACAGCAGTGCCACACCATCAGCGACCGAGCGCGGCGCACCCAGTCCCGTCAATAGCGCCTCGCCTACGCGCAGCCTGACATTTGTGTCCATTCCGCTGCCGCCTTGCAAGGCCGTGGAAAGCTCGGCCGGGCTCACCAGGTTTCGGTAAGCTGCGGGTATGCCAGAGACCTCGGGCTTCAGGACGGCAATCGCCTGGGCGGGGCCTTCAAAGGTGTCTTCGTCCAACCACAAACCGTTCTCCGGCTGCACGGACACGACAAGGCGGTTCTTTTCGGTGAGGAACCGGGTGAGCTCTTCCGACAGGTTTGCAACAAAGGCTGTGGCTTCCGGAGTGGTCGTGCCATCAGGCCCCATAAGCACCTGGCCCAGCGTCAATTGTGCCATGGCGGGAATTGCATTTACATCACCCATTTGCGCGGCGACCATGGGCTCGACGCGTTCCCACAATCCAGCATTCTCCACAGCAATCTCGGCATCGCCCAATATCGCCACAGGCTTGGGATCGCCTCGGTCGTCCGTGGGCACTCGGAACCACAGATAGTCGAAATTCGCAGCGATGCTGATATCGGCGGCATCCCTTACCGCAGCCTGAACAGTGACATTAGCGCCCGAGGAGGGAAGGTCATAGGCGATCTCGATGGTCATCGTGTCCGCAACCAAACCCTCGCCATAGCCGAAAGCCGCCAGCATTCCGCGCTGGTCTGCGGGTAGGCAAGCCGGGTTCAGCGCAACGCCCGAAACCTCGATGGTGCTTGCCAATGTCTCGAAACTGGTGATCGATCCGAAGATCGCCCGGTCGACATCAATGGCGCAGGCGCCGTCGTCATCCCAGTCCATCTCTGGATAGAGCGTAAGCCCAGAGATCACCATTGCGCCTGTGTTTGGCTCCATGGTCAGCGAGTCGTATGTCAGGTCGACAAAACTGCGGCCAAGCAGGATCGAATAGTGCGCATAGATCCGCTGAAACAGCTGCATGAGGTTCTGGTTCGGTGTCGGGGTCTGGGCATGTGCCGCAGGTGCGGCAAGGCCGAGCGCGCCGACAATCAGCGAGGCGTGGACGAGTTTCATGGACGTGTGCTCCCGGGAAGATTCGTTGCACGAACCCTAGCACATCTCTGAACTCCCTAGCCTGTAGCAGATGTCACAATTGTCCGGAGCGCAGGGCCCGTTAAGCTTCCAGTGCCGCAACGCCGGGCAGGGTTTTGCCCTCTAACCATTCAAGGAACGCACCACCTGCCGTTGAGACATACGAGAACTTCGCGGCTGCGCCTGCACCGTTCAATGCGGCCACGGTGTCGCCGCCGCCTGCGACGGACAAAAGAAGGCCTGACGACGTCAGTTCCGCAACCTTTGCTGCTGCGGCATCTGTCGCTGCATTGAATGGCTCGATCTCGAATGCTCCCAGCGGGCCGTTCCAGACCACGGTCTTTGCTGTTTCAAAGCGCGCGCAGATATCTGCGACACTGTCCGGCCCGGCATCCAGTATCATCGCGTCCGCCGGGCAGGCGTCAGTCGGCACTGTTTCGGATGCTGCGCCCGCTGCAAACTCCCGCGCGACCACGATATCCGACGGCAGGACCAGTTCGCACCCTGCGGTGTTGGCCTTTGCCAGGATGTCCAGCGCGGTGTCCGCCAGATCGTGTTCACACAGCGACTTGCCGACGCTTATACCTTGTGCGGCAAGGAACGTATTCGCCATGCCGCCGCCGATGATGATCTGATCGACCTTGGTGATCAGATTTCCCAGCAGTTCCAACTTGGTGGATACCTTGGCTCCGCCAACGACCGCGATGACTGGGCGCTCTGGCGCTGCGAGCGCCTTATCCAACGCGCGTAACTCGGCCTCCATCAACCGGCCAGCGGCGGAAGGCAAATGCCGTGCCACGCCCTCGGTGGACGCATGTGCTCGGTGCGCACAGGAGAACGCATCGTTGACGTAGATATCGCCGTGCCCCGCAAGTTTCGCAGCGAAACCCGCATCGTTTGCTTCCTCGCCCGCATGAAAACGGGTGTTCTCGAGCAGAAGGACTGTTCCGTCAGATTGCTCGTACACCGCATGCTCGGCCATAGGGCCAACGCAGTCGGGGGCGAAGCCGACATAGACATCGAGGATCTCAGACAACGGCTCGATCAACCGTGCCAGCGTGTAGTCCACGTTTACCTTGCCCTTGGGACGGCCAAAATGGGCCAGCAATATCGGCTTGCCGCCCTTGTCGAGGATCTCTCGGACGGTCGGGGCAATCGCGTCAATCCGGGTCGTATCCGTGACGTTGCCGTTGTCCATGGGGACGTTGATGTCCACCCGCACAAGCACGCGCTTGCCCGAAAGTTCGAGATCATCCAGTGTCCGGAAGGTCATGTTGCACCCCTCAGTTGCGGCTTCTCGAGTGCTATAGGCAATGATGTGCGTGGGGCCAAGCCCCAGCGACCAAGGTGGCTGGTCATGCTGCCCGCGGGCTTTAACCGAGCCCGCACATGGCGAGTTGCCCGTATTCCAATCGAGCCGGGATTGGCATTGTTATGGTGCAACTATGGGGAGCGGTTTTGCTTTCAGTTTTGCCATATCTTGCACCCGATTAAACAACTCCTCGGCGGCTTGGGGCCCAAGAATTATCATGGTGCCATTGTGCGAAACATCGAAAGAGTAACCGTCGACGATGCTCTTTTCATTGTCCCGACCACGCACGGGAAAGGCGGTCAGCGAAATATCATGACGATCCGATACAAACCTCAACCACGTGGAATAACCGAAGGCCGGGGGCTCCAGCTCGAAAACATCCCTACCAGGAAACTGTTTACGCATTGCAATATTCACAATTCGGTCAGCTTCCATTTGGCTGATTGGATACATGAGTTCGTGACCAGCAGTTCCAAGACTGGACTGACGGCCAGAGCATGCAATTAAAACCGACAGTGCGGCCAAAAGGCCCACGACCACCTTCATCAGACGAATGACCCGGAAAATATATATTCCAGAGGGTGCGAGGAGCCTCGCACCCTCAAGCCGCTATCAGATCAGCTTGCCCATCGCGACCGCGGTGTCCGACATGCGGTTCGAGAAGCCCCATTCGTTATCGTACCAGGTCAGGATCGAGCACAACGTGCCGTCCATCACCTTGGTCTGGTCACAGTGGAACACCGACGAATGCGGGTCGTGGTTGAAGTCCATCGACACCAGCTTTTCGTCCGTGAACCCGAGGATCCCCTTCAGCTGGTTCTTGGCCGCGATGCGAATCTTCTCGTTGATTTCTTCAGGTGTGGTGGCGCGCGAGGCCACGAACTTGAGATCCACGACCGAGACGTTCGGCGTCGATACGCGGATCGCAAATCCGTCCAGTTTGCCGTTCAGCTCCGGCAGAACCAGGCCCACCGCCTTGGCAGCCCCGGTCGAGGTAGGGATCATGTTCATTGCTGCTGCGCGCGCGCGGTAGAGATCCTTGTGCATCGTATCGAGCGTGGGCTGGTCGCCGGTGTAGCTGTGGATCGTCGTCATCATGCCGCGCTCGATCCCGATCTCGCTATGCAGCACATGTGCCACTGGGGAGAGGCAGTTCGTGGTGCAGGAGGCGTTCGAGACGATCAAATCGTCCGCAGTCAGCGTGTTGTCGTTCACACCAAACACGATTGTCTTGTCCGCACCGCCTGCAGGGGCCGAGACCAGTACACGGCTGGAGCCGTTGGCCAAGTGCAGCGATGCCTTTTCCTTGTCGGCGAAAATGCCGGTGCACTCCATCGCAATGTCGACATTGCCCCAGGGCAGTTCTTTGGGATCACGAATGGCGGTCACCTTGATCGGGCCGCGCCCTACGTCGATTGTATCGCCCGAGACCGTGACGGTGCCAGGGAAACGACCATGCACCGAGTCGTAACGCATCAGGTGCGCATTGGTTTCGACCGGGCCCAGATCATTGATGGCCACCACCTCGATATCGGTGCGCCCACTTTCGACGAT
>JBGCFK010000410.1:0-5555 GCA_045106875.1 Paracoccaceae bacterium
GGATCTCGTCATGGGTTGCAGCAACGAACGTGATCCAGATCGGAAAGGCAACAAGCAGGACGCCAAGAATCAGGATGGTATGCGCAGCAACGCTGAGGATCGGGCGTTGTTCGATCATCTGCCAGCCCCTATCATCAGTACTGCACCTTGCGTTCGACAAAGCGGAACTGCACGATGGTCATCGCTATTACGAGGCCCATCAGGATTACGGATTGTGCGGCAGAGCCCCCCAGATCCAAACCGACGAAACCGTCATTGTAGACTTTGTAGACTAGGATCGTTGTTGCATTCGCGGGCCCGCCTTGCGTAACGGCGTGGATGATGCCGAAAGTCTCGAAGAACGCATAGACCGCATTGATAACCAGCAGGAAGAATGTCGTTGGCGCAATCAGCGGGAAGATGATGGTAACGAACCGGCGGAACGGGCCTGCACCGTCAATCGCCGCAGCTTCAACGACAGAACGTGGAATCGACTGCATCGCAGCAAGATAGAACAGGAAGTTATAGGCGATCTGTTTCCATGCCGCCGCGAAGATCACCAGCGCCATGGCCTGAGAACCGTTCAGATAGTGGTTCCAGTTCACCCCGATCAGTTCAAGCGCGTAACTGATGATACCAAGCGTTGGATTGAACATGAAAACCCATAGCGCGCCCGCCAAGACGGGGGCGACGGCATAGGGCCAGATCAAAAGGGTGCGGTAGGTCATCGACCCACGGATCACGCGGTCCGCGAATCCCGCCAGAACCAGCGCCATCGACATCGACAGGATTGCGACTGCCGCCGAGAAGAATATCGTCCGCCCGAAGCTATCGAGGTATTGCTCGTCTTCCAGCAAAAGTTCGTAGTTCTCGAACCAGACGAATTCAGTCGAGAGCCCGAAAGCATCTTCGATCAGGAATGACTGATACATTGCCTGAGACGCGGGCCAGATGAAAAAGACCAGCGTTATCGCAATCTGCGGGGCGACCAGCAGATACGGCAACAGCGATGAGGGGAAATGGACGCGCTTCAGCATGGTTGGCGTAGGGTGGGGATGAACCCCACCCTACCCTTGATTATTTGACGGTGCGTTCAAACTTGCGCAGCAAGGCATTGCCACGCTCAGCCGCTGCATCCAGTGCAGTTGCCGCGTCCTTATCACCAGCCCAGACCGCTTCCATCTCTTCGTTGATGACGTCACGGATCTGCACAAAGTTACCGAAGCGCAGGCCACGCGACGCAGGCGTCGGCGTGTTCAGACTCAGCTGCTTGATCGCAGTGTCGGTGCCAGGGTTGGTCTCATAGAAACCCTGCTCCTTGGAAAGCTCATACGCTGCATTCGTGATCGGCACATAGCCGGTTTCCTGATGCCACCAAGCCTGCACATCCGCAGACGAAAGGTATGTCATGAACTTGGCCGCACCTTTGTACTCTTCAGATTCGTGACCACCCAGAACCCACAGCGTAGCACCACCAATGATCGAATTCTGCGGAGCGTCGGCAGCCGATGTATCTAATGGCAGCATCGTCTGACCAAACTCGAACTTCGCCTGACTTTTGATCGAGCCATAATAGGCAGAGGAGTTCATCCACATGCCACACTCACCGTTGGTGAACAGCGGCAGGCTGTCGCCGCGGCGTCCACCGTAGGTAAACGTGCCGTCCTTGCCCATCGCAGCAATCTTGTCGATCGCACCGACGACTTTGGGATTGTTGAACGTGAACTCGGTGTCGAAACCGGCAAACCCGTTTTCTTTCGAGCCCAGTTCGATATTGTGCCATGCAGAGTAGTTCTCCAGCATCACCCAGGATTGCCAGCCAAAGGAAAGACCGCACTTCATGCCGCTGTCGACAAGTTTTTTCGAAACTGTCTTGACGTCGTCCCAGGTCTTCGGAGGCTCGGCTCCCGCAGCCTTCAACGCATCGGCATTGTACCACAGTACCGGTGTCGAGCTGTTGAATGGCATCGAAAGCAGTTCACCTTCGGGCGTCTGGTAGTACGAAATCACTGCTGGCAAATAGTCTGATTTGTCAAATGCCTCTCCCGCATCTTTCATCATCTGCTCGACCGGAAGGATCGCACCTTTGGCTGCCATCATTGTCGCCGTGCCGACTTCGAAGACTTGAACGATATGCGGATGCTCTTTCGCGCGGAATGCCGCGATCGCCGCCGTCATGGTTTCGGTGTAGTTGCCCTTGTACACAGGCACGACTTTGTAGTCGGACTGAGTGGCGTTGAAGTCCGAAGCGATCTTGTTGACGCGCTCACCATTGGTGCCGCCCATTGCGTGCCACCACTGGATTTCAGTTTCTGCCCACGCGGCAGTTCCAGTTGCAAACATCGTCGCCACTGCAGCGCCGATAATCTTCGAGAATTTCATGATTAGCCTCCCAGCTTCTCTCACTCGATAGGACGAGTTGTTGTAGCCCCACCATGACAGAGTGGTGAAGGGAATGTAAACTTTTTGAATAAGCGTTAGCTTGCATGAGCGTCCGATGAAGACACTCTGGCGCGGTTCTGAGGATCTACGCTGCGTGAATGTGCTGGCGCCTGGGGGGGCAGTTGTCCAGCCTTTTGAGCGGCGACGACACTGCCTTGGGCGGCGAAGACATCGACTAACTTGAGGCGTAAGTTCTCGATGCAGGCTATCTCGTTAGCTTTGTTCATCCCCGAACACGCTGCTCAATCCGGAACATCCGCACGCTGCCCGGCAGACGTTTGCACAGCACAATTTTGGTCTCTTTCTGACCTGGCACCTGCATCTTCACCGGTGTCTCGTCGGCGAAGAGCGCTTCACCTCAGCGCACAATAAGGCCAATCTCATCTTCTAGTGGCTCCAGCGGGGCAGCGGATCGACCTAACTAATCCGCCATGGCTGAGCGATCAATATCGACACCTTCGCGGGCATAGATCTGGGATTGGCGATACAAGGGCAGATGTTCCGCCTACTTTGAGACCAACACATACGCCAGCAGTTCTGGTCCCGCCCTGCCGCGCTGAATGGCCCCCAACCTCCACGATCCTTTGGATCGCCTTCCGGGCAAGAGGTGCCGGTTGTGGCTATGCAATTGGTGCTGAAGCGGTTCGACCTTTAGGGATAGTGCCTTGACCTCATCGGCCAGAAGGCGGCTCACCGCTCGCAGTTCGCGGTCTTCCAGAGCGACATCCGGAACTTTCAGCATCTCTGATCGGGTAGCACTACACTGCTGACATCGCGTCACGTGGACTCTCGCATCCACGCCAGACCGCCTTCACCAGACGGACACGCTGGACCCGACGGGAGGACGCACCATATGGGATCATCCGTCTGGCTGCTCCTATTTCTTGGAACCCGACATTCGTGGATCGAGCCGGATGCAGCGATGGTCAATCGACAAGCCCCGGAAGCGTCAGGGAGATTGCTGGCACAAAGGTGATCAGCATCAGCGCCACGAAGATCGCCAGATAGAACGGCCAGATCGTGCGCACCGCATTCTCCATGGGCAGCTTCCCAACGGCGCACCCCACGAACAGGCAGGACCCAACAGGCGGCGTACATAGACCCAAACCGAGGTTCACAAGCAGGATCATGCCGAATTGCAAAGGATCAATCCCAAGCGCGTTCATGACAGGCAGAAAGATCGGCGTGCAGATCAGGATCAGTGCGGCCATGTCCATAATCATACCCAAGAGCAGCAGCACCGCGTTGATCATCAGAAGGATCAGGATCGGATTGTCCGTCAGGCCGGTCATGAACTCGACCGTTTGCTTTGGCACCCGGTAGAAGGTCAGCATGTAGGCGAACGCACCGGCGCAGGCGATCAGGATCATCACCATTGATGTTGTGCGGACGGATTGAGTGACAGCGGTCTTGAAGTTCGCCCAAGTGATGCTGCGATAAACTACCAGCGTGACGACAAAGGCATATAGCGCGCCAAAAGCACCGGACTCGGTGACGGTGAAAACACCTGACAGCACACCTCCGACAATGATGATTGCTGTCATCAGGCCCGGGATTGCACCGAAGAACGCCATGGCAAGCGCCGTCCAGCCGGGGAACTGTTCGGCGCCATATCCGCGTTTGACCGCGACGAAGTAAGCCGTGAGCGCCAGGCAGATGCACATCAGAATGCCCGGTACGACCCCGGCAAGGAACAGCTTTGAGATCGACACTGCCCCGCCGGTCGCAAGCGCGAAGATGATCATGTTGTGGCTCGGGGGAATGATGATGCCCGCAATCGACGAGGTCACGGTGACGTTCACAGCGTAGTCGGCGTCATAGCCCTTGTCCTTCATCACCGGCACCAGAATCGATCCCAGCGCCGAGATATCCGCGATGGCCGAGCCCGAGATGCCGCCGAACAGCATGGACGAGAAGACATTGACGATCCCCAAACCGCCACGTACGGCGCCGACCGCTGCTTGCGCAAACCGCACCAAACGCATCGCGATACCGCCATGGAACATCAGCTCGCCCGCGAAAATGAAAAACGGGATCGCCATTAGCGAAAAGACATTGATGCCCGATACCATCCGCTGGAAACCGACCAGCAGCGGCAGCCCTTCGTGAAAGAATGCGGCCAGTGCCGCAATGCCCAGCGCAAAGGCGACAGGCACCCCGATCACGACGCAGAGGGCAAAGACACCCAGAAGCAACATCAGTCCCATATTCGTGCCTTACTCGATGCTGTCTCTGCGCTGGTCCCGCCCAAACAGCAGGCGCAACAGGTGTCCGGTGGCGAACAGGAATATCATTGCGCCGCAAATGGTGAGTGGCAGCGAACGTAGACCCTCCGGCAACTGGATGAGCGGGATCATGGACGTCCACTTGAACGCCGTCAGCTCGATCCCATACCAGAACATCATGCCGCCAAAGACGGCCATCAGAATGTCTGTGACGAAGACGAACACGGTCCGCAGCCACGACGGTACCATGGTGCGGAAGATCACGACCGACAGATGAGTGTTCTGCTGGACGCCGATTGCCGCGCCCAGAAAGGCGATCACCATCACCAGAAGAAGCGAGGCCTGCTCCACCCAGGTTGGAGTGTCATTCAGAACGTAGCGGCCAAAGACGAGCCACGCGAAGATCACCGTCATCACGACCAGCGCTGTCCCTGACAGAATCTGGCAGATACGCACAATCCACGCATATGCCTTGTCCATGATCCGCAGGAATGCGGGGTCGGAACCGGGTGCGCTCATCATGTCACCTCCGTTGCTGAAACGCCCGACATCCTGACAGATGCCGGGCGCTGCAGTATCTCCGGTCGGCCCGAGACTACTCGGTCGACTGAGCAATCTCGACCAGCTTCTTCATGTCTGGATTCGCGGCCAGATAGTCGTCGTAGACTTTACCCATCGCGTTCTGAAACGGGCTTTTGTCCGCAATTTCATTAACCTTGACACCAGCTGCTTCGACATCCTTGCGTGCCTGCCCGGACTGGACCGCCCAAAGTTCACGCTGATAGAGAGCCGCCTCTTCCGCAGAACTGCGAACCGCAGCCTGCAATTCTGGCGACAATGCGTTGAATTTCGCGGTGTTCACGCAGATGCACTCGGTGATGATCAGGTGGTCGGACAGCGAGTAGCGCG
>JBGCFK010000411.1:0-5833 GCA_045106875.1 Paracoccaceae bacterium
CGGCGGGAGCTGACATTCGCATTGCCGAAGAACTCAGTTTTTTCTGCATCGCGGCAAGGCGGCCTTGAGCCCTTAGTCATCGACAGCACTCTTTCACTGAATGTCTTACATTCTTCATAGCTGTCTTTCGCGGTCAATAAATCCAACCACATCATGCAATTCTTCATAGATTGGCACGTTTTGCGCCGTGTCGAAGATGTGGCCGAAAAGGAAGTAGAGGAGAGACACTATGACTATTCCGAACCTTACAACGGTCCGCCCACCAAGGACGTCCTGTAACGAGGGTCGCCTTGTCGATCAGACACTTTCTGGCGCTATGCGCTGCCTGGTCGGCATACTTTTTGTCAGCCCGCCAATTTATTAATAAGACATTTACATGAGCCATCGTGTTCGGTCTTATCAGTTCATAGGTAGATTGATTCTGGAGATTTGAGATGGCCATTTTAACGATCGATAGCGCAGCTGTGACTGAAAGCGATAGCAACTTTCTTGATTTCGTCGTGACCTTGTCCGAGCCGTCGCTCGACAGCGTAACGGTCAACTTCCGGACGCTTCTGGATGGAACTGCGCTTAATGGCGATCTGGACAACAATGTCACCGGATCTTCGAACAACGGAACGGTGACGTTCGCGCCCGGCGTAACCTCGCAATCCATCTTCATCGAGACGAATACCGACAGCCTCGACGAAGTCGATGAGAGCATCGTTATTGAGCTGTTCGACCCGGTCGGCGCCGAGCTGTCAGGCGGCGCGCCTGTCCTTCGCGCGACCGGCGTGATCCTCGATAATGACGGCGCCGGGCCGAACCTCGCCATGTTTGTGTCTGACCCGGTGATCACAGAAGGCGACAGCGGGCAAAGTTTCGCGGTGTTCGAGGTCACACTTTCGCAACCGGCGCCAAGCGCGTTTTCCGCCGCGTTCACCACTGTCGATGGCACTGCGCTTGCCGGGCAGGACTATACCGCCACCAGCGGCGCGCTGACCTTTGTCGAGGGGCAGCAGACCGCTTCGGTTTCAGTTCCCATCCTAGGCGATCTGGTTGGCGAAGCGGCTGAGGTCTTCTCACTGGCCGTCACACCGCCCTCCAGCCCCTCCATCGCCGCAATCGGCGCGACGGGCGAGGCGCTGATCCTCGATACCGATACATCAGCTTTCCCAGAAATCTCCATCGCCGGGGATGCTGTGACTGAAAGCGACAGCAACTTCCTGCGCTTCGTCGTGACCTTGTCCGAGCCGTCGCTGACGGCTGTATCAGTTACTTTCAACACTTCTGCAGGCACCGCAGTCCAAGCCGATCTGGATAACCTGATAACAGGATCATCGAACAATGGGACACTGACATTCGATCCCGGCGAGACGTCCAAATCGATTTTCATCGAAACGAATACTGACAGCATCGACGAGCGTGATGAGACCATATTCGTTTCGCTTTCCAATCCAATTGGCGCTGAATTCGCGAATGATGAGAACGAAATTTCAGCAACAGGTTTCATTCTCGACAACGATGGCGCTGGCCAAGACATTTCCATTGGCGTTGCAGATCGTAGCATTCGCGAAACACTTTCAGGTGCAGAACCTTACGAACTTCTGGTTCAAATTTCGCAATCGTTTGGCGCTGATCTGACATTCGATGTGACTGTAGTGGATGGAACAGCGATTGAAGGAAGCGATTTTTCCCTTCTGGATAGTCAAGTAACGTTCGTTGCAGGACAAACTTCTTCAAGCGTTCGTCTAACTGTGGATGGAACTGACACGACCAGTGAAATTCCAGAGACTGTTGTGTTGAACTTTGCGCCTTCGTCGGGGGCGCTTTTCTCGGGACCTCCTGCGCAGGCGACAGTCACAATTCTCAATCGCCCAAACACGCCACCAACAATCACCAGCGACCCGGCGTTCGTGGCAGCCGAGAACCAAACCACCGCGGGAATTGTGACAGCGACCGACGCTGAATCTGACGTGTCTTTCGCCATTACCGGCGGCGTAGATGCAGCGTTGTTTAGCATCAACGCCGCGACAGGCTCGCTCAATTTCAAAGTGGCGCCTGATTTTGAGGCACCTGGGGACACGGGCGCCAACAATACTTACGACATACAGATCACTGCGACAGATGCTGGTGGGCTTACAGCTGTGCAATCGGTGATTGTCACGGTCACCGATGTGAACGAAGCGCCGACAATCGATAGCGCCGCAGCGCTGACTGCGGCTGAGAACCAGACTGCGGCAGGTGCAGTGGTTGTCAGCGATGACAAAACAGGCGTCCAGTTTTCAATCACTGGCGGTGCAGATGCCGCACTGTTTACGATTAATGGATCCACCGGTGGGCTGCTGTTCAATAACGCACCTAATTTTGAGACGCCGGTGGATGCAGACGCGAACAATGACTACGATGTTCAGATTACGGCAACTGATGCGGGCGGCCTGACAGCTATCCAATCCTTAACTATCATGGTCACTGATGCGAACGAAGCGCCAGTTGCGATTGACGCCGAAGCAACCGGCGACGAGGACACCGTAATCTCCGGCGCCTTGACAGCATCTGATGATGACGGTGATACGCTTAGCTTTTCTCTGGTTAACGGTCCATCAAATGGCGTGGTCACAATAAACGCCAACGGCTCGTTCCAATTCACTCCGATTGCGGATTTCAACGGAACCGACAGTTTTACGTTCCGGGCTAGCGACGGAGCGTTGTCAGATACGGCGACCGCGACCATCACGGTCAATCCGGTGGATGAGCCGGTTGATCCAGTCGATCCGGTGGACCCAATCGACCCAGTGGACCCTGTTGATCCGATAGATCCGGTTGATCCACCAAATCCGATTGACCCTCCCAACCCGGTCGATCCACCTGCGCCAACCGGCCCGACCACTGGTGACGACACCTTGCTCGGTACCGCCCAGAACGACACGATCAACGCCCTTGCTGGTAATGATAATGTGAGCGGCCTGGCGGGTGATGATCTACTGATCGGTGGTAGTGGCAATGACAGCATCAAAGGCGCAGCCGGCGATGACCGTCTGCGTGGAAATGGCGGCGACGACACCCTGAAAGGCGGCGGCGGCGACGATAACCTCAAGGGCGGCGGCGGCGGTGATGTCATTCGCGGCAATGGTGGTGACGACGTGATCCGAGCCGGCGGCGGCGAAGACAATGTCAAAGGCGGCGGCGGCGCTGATCTTATCTTTGGCGGCGGCGGCGCTGATAAGCTGAACGGCGGCGGCGGGGCGGACACCCTGCGCGGTAACGGCGGCGACGATACTTTGAAAGGCAATGGCGGAGCCGATGTCTTCCAGTTCCGCACTTCGGACCGTAACGACACGATTGCGGACTTCCGTCAGGGTCAGGACAAGATCCAGATCCAAAACGGGGTGCAGACGTTCGAAGGCCTTGACATCGAACAGGATGGCCGCGATGTGCTGATCAGCTTTGGCGCGGGTCAGGTCCGTATTGTGACGGACAATGTCGCGGCGTTTGATGAGAGTGATTTCATCTTCTGAGGTGGCTTGGGCCAAGGCCCAGTTGCTTGTTGTGAAGTCCGCTTCAAGGACTACAGTGGTCACATGAGTGTTTCACTCAGGTGACTGCAATGTCCGCTCCCCGGACCTTGTCGGGTCCAAAATGCTGCGGATTGAATGAATGTCCGCAATAGGGAACGCAGATGCAAAATCCAGGGTCGGCGCCGGAGGTCCGCAATGGGCCGCTCGCTCCTCATCCAATGGGCCAACTTGAGACGAATGACTGCAAGTGCGATAGTCTAAGTGATCCATCATGGCGGAACATTGAAACAGGTCCAATCTCCAAGGCATCAAATGATGCGGGAACAGTCCCGCTGCCCGGTATACGTAGAGCTAAGGGCTACGAGTTACGCCGCTTCAAAACAGAAAGCCAATCTGCGCCGCATTGTGAACGAGACCTCCGAACATCCCATCGACTTCTGACTGGAAAGAAATCCCATGTCCTCTAATCCGCTTGGCGACGCATTTTATGACGACGATGGCGTTTCCATTACCGGTGCAGAACCGGCCGTAAAACAGGATCCGCTTTCCGAAGGGGCTAGCCAACCTTACTTCACTAGCTCGCGGCCAACGGAACCGATTCAACTAAACGCGCGGCCTGAATCTGATGCCCCCGTTCAGCGATACGAGCCAGACAATCGATATGTGCAGCCTGATCGCACGCCAAGGCCTGCCCAGGCTTTGCCACTGCCTCAACAAGCCTCGTCTGAGCCGCTTGCGCCCGCTTCTACCGCTACAATAGTAGAGCCGAAGTCCTTCAAGGACGCGTCCGCCAAACCTGCGGTGGTCGTAACAAAGACACCACCGGGGCAGAGCAAACTGGCAAAGGCGCGCGCAGCCGCCAGACGAGCGGCTAGCGTAGCGTCCGTTACGTCAGCGGTGACAACGGCCCCTGAAGCAAATCCATCGAGCATTGCTACGAAAGTGCATGGACGCGGCGACCAAACAACGCTGGAAGCAAGCATGGCTCCACATGATCTCGGCAATCAACCTGCTGGTGGCGATATGCTGAGCCCTATGATTTCTGAAGCTTCCACGAGAAAGTTAAAACCTCGGAAGCCATCAACAAATCCAGAGGTATCTCTTCTGGGAGACTCTGTTGTGAAAGCAACTGAACAGACGGATACGAATCCGCAAGAAGGCTCTTCTGATGAAGGCCCATTCGTCCGCCGCGCCAAAAGCAAAGAGCGCATATCTTCCGCTGATAAGATGCGCGCGCAGCGCGGAATTCGCGCGTCGAAAGTTAAACGTTAGAAAAGCGACGCTGACCCAGTCTGGCCTTTGATGTCCGCCCGTGGCAGCAATCGCACATGATCGAATTCATACAGCTTCCCAACGACCATCCCGCCTTGGCCTATTCGCCACTGGTGAAAGCCGCGCGTCTCACCCTGAGCCACGTGGCATCGGATGGACCAATTGGCCTGACGAAAACCAAAGCGTTCAAAAGGACCTTCGTTCATTGGGCGGCGGAACATTTCGAGTGGCCTGGCAAAGAGTATGAAGAACTCTTTCGATACAACAAGGTCCTCAATGAAGCTGATTTCCAACCGCTTGAGCTCCTGCATTTTCTGTTGCTCACTCTCAAACTGGGGCGGCGCTCTAAAGACGAGTTCAGGCTGACAAAGCGCGGCAAGGAGCTTTCGAAATCGCCGGGTGCGCTGTTTCACGAATTGATCCCGTTCTACGTCCTGAACATTGACCACTCGAGCTACGGCAGACTTGATGATCGCCCCCCTGGAAACTGGGATGTCTGGCTGAATGTGATCAACGCTGAAGTCGAGAACGGAGCCAGTGAGCACGACCTCTTTGGCGCCATTTACGAGGAAGGGCCTGATTGGGACAATGACGGTTGGCGCCAAATGGCGGCATTTTCCCATTGCGTTCTGAGGCCACTGGAATGGTCAGGTCTAATTACAGTGCATGAAACGGAGGACGCTGGGCGACTATCCCACATGTGCTTTAAGACGCCCTTGTGGCGAGCGGTGCTCAAATTGGATACGGATGGGATTCTGAAACCTGCGTCTCGCCACTAAGGCTAGCTAAAACGAAAGAGCGTGGACGATGACCGTGAAGAAGATTAGGGCATGTCCGCTTGTCCTGACGCTCCGGAATCATTGTCCAGCCTTCGTCAGATTCCACTGCCTTTGCCTTATTGGGCCTGCTGGACATTGTGACCGGTAGGATCTCTGGCGCATTCAGCGGTAGTATTTTTTTTAGCGCTCGCCGCTGTAGTCGACGCAGCAAATTGATCTTTGGCACCATGATTGCTGCGGCGCAGCAAGGCAGGAAAGAGCCCTTAGTGACCATTGCTGCAGAAT
>JBGCFK010000412.1:0-5720 GCA_045106875.1 Paracoccaceae bacterium
GTTGCCGCTTTGCGTGCATGGCGAGGTCACGGACCCCGACGTGGACATCTTTGACCGTGAGGCCGTGTTCATCGACCGCATCCTTGATCCGCTGCGGCGGCGCGTGCCGGGGCTGCGTGTGATCATGGAGCATGTCACGACGGCAGACGGAGTGGACTATGTGCGCTCGGCCGAGAACGGGCTCGCCGCCACGCTGACCACCCATCACTTGATCATCAACCGCAACCATATCCTCGCGGGCGGGATCAGGCCCCACTACTATTGCCTGCCGGTGGCCAAGCGCGAACGGCACAGGCTTGCGCTGGTCGAGGCCGCGACCTCGGGCGACGGGCGCTTCTTCTCAGGTACGGACAGTGCGCCGCATTCGGACCCCACGAAGGAGACTGCCTGCGGCTGTGCCGGGTGCTTTACCGCACCGGTGAACCTGCCCTGCCTTGCACATGTGTTCGAGGTGGCAGGGACGCTGGACAAGCTGGAGGCGTTCGTCTCGCTGAATGGAGCCGCGTTCTATGGGCACGCGCCAGCCGAGGAAAAAATCCGGCTGGTGCGCTCGGACGCACCCGTTGAATTCCCCGACAAGATCGAGACCGGAGCAGGCGCTGTAACGGTCTTCGACCCAGGCTTCCCGCTGCATTGGCATATAGAAGGTAGTGCATGATCCACATTCCCTCCCCCAACCGCGAGGATATCGGGCGCCAGGTTGCGCGCATGCTGCTGGAGATTGAGGCGGTGCACTTTCGCACGGACCCGCCGTATACCTTCACCTCCGGCATGGCGAGCCCTGTGTACATAGATTGTCGCAAGCTGATCTCGTACCCACGCATCCGCTCGGCCTGTATGGACTATGCCTGTGCCGTGCTGGCGCAGGATGCGGGCTACGAGCGTTTCGATGCAGTGGCGGGCGGCGAGACGGCTGGCATTCCTTTTGCCGCATGGATTGCCGAGCGGCTTGGCCTGCCAATGCAATATGTTCGCAAGAAGCCCAAGGGCTTTGGCCGGGATGCGCGGATCGAGGGGACTGTCCATGATGGCCAGCGCGTGCTGCTGGTCGAGGACCTGACCACGGATGGCGGGTCAAAGGTCAGCTTCGTGCAGGCGCTTCGAGACGCGGGCGCCGAGTGTGCTCATACTATTGTAGTGTTCTACTACGGCATCTTTCCTGATGTCCCGGCCAAGCTGGGCGAGCAAGGCATTCAATTGCACTATCTCGCGACGTGGCGGGACGTACTGGCGGAGGCGCGCGCGGGCAGCTATTTCCCTGCCGATGTCATGGATCAGGTCGAGTCCTTTCTGGACAAGCCTCTGGAATGGTCCGCAGCCAATGGCGGCAAGTCCGAGATCTCGATCTGAGCGGAACTTCAGCAGGGCTTGCTACCCTGTTGCGGCTCGTTTGTCGTTTACACTTCATTAGAGAATGCAGCGTGCGTTAACCGCGCAACGGCCCCGAACTGGTGGTCAGGCTCGATTGTTGCGCAACGGCTTAACTATGTTTCACGTGAAACAATCCAGTTGCTGGAAAGTTTTGCAAGTGCTTGACCACAGCAACCTGCCTTCCCATATCTCACCCTGACGGCGCTGCCTGGCGGGCCGTCACCGCAGGTCGCTTTGGGAAAGGGCACGCGATGTCACGAATTTCTTTTGCGTCTCACCCCTTTCTATTGGGGTTTGAGCAGCTCGACCAGTTGGTGGAGCGTACGGCTAAGGCCGGCAGTGACGGCTACCCTCCCTATAATATCGAACAGCGCGGGCCCGATTCCTATCGCATCACCCTGGCCGTGGCCGGTTTCGCGGACGGGGATCTGGCGATCACGCTGGAAGACGGCCACCTCGTGGTGCGCGGGAAGACTGCCGAGGATGCTGGCGAACGGCTTTTCCTGCACCGTGGAATTGCCGCGCGGCAGTTTCAACGCAGTTTCGTACTGGCGGACAGGGTTGAGGTGAGTGAAGCGCACCTCGACCATGGACTGCTGCATATCGATCTGGTGCGGAAACCTGCCGAGGTGAAGATCCAGCAGATCAAGATTGGCGGCGCCACTTAGGGCCGCTTTGAACGTTGTGTCACGTAAGGAGGTCGAGATGAGTGATCACCCAATCAAGTCGCCCACGGTTGATGCCAATGATGATCGAGCGATCGTCTATGTTCGCGAGGCTGACCGCTCTGCGCTGCCGGAACATCTACAGGAAACGCCGGGCAAGTTCTTTGCGCTACACGATCTGAGTGGCACGTGTCTTGCCGTCACGCAGGATCGCAAAGTGGCGTTCGATTTGGCCAGGCAGAATGATCTGCGGCCTGTGAGCGTACACTAGGAGCTGGATCGGCGCGGCTCAGGCCGCGCGGGATGCCGAGACATCTGTGATGAGAGAATGCAGCGCCTCGGCATTGTCGGTGCGCCTGAGCTTCTGACGCATAGTCTCATCGCGCATGATACGAGACACCTTGGCGAGGGCTCGCAAATGGTCAGCCCCTGCTTCTTCGGGAGCCAGCAGCGCAAAAACAAGGTCGACGCCCTGATCATCTGCTGATTCGAATTCGACCGGTTTTTCCAGGCGCGCGAACAGGCCGATAATCCGATCGACGCCTTCCATACGCGCATGCGGAATGGCGACACCTGCACCCATGGCGGTCGAACCAAGTCGCTCACGCGCCAGAAGATTTTCTATCACCTGGCCACAGTCAAGCCCGTAGACATCCGCTGCGCGGTGTCCGAGTTCCTGCAAAACCTGTTTTTTCCCGCTCGCCTTCAATGTGCCGAGAACGGCGTCAAAAGGCAGAATATCTGCGAGTTCCATCAGCCCACCCATAGGTAATCAGAACAGCGTTCAGGCGTCGGTACTTTTGGCCGGATCAATCCAGCCAATGTTTCCGTCGTCTCGTTGAAACACCAGATTGACGCGGTCATTGGCATCATTCCGGAAAATCAGGAAGGTTCTGTCTGCAAGCTCCATCTGCATCACCGCTTCCCCAACGCTCAACGATTGGATCGTCTCCGTCATTTCGGCGATGATCGCCGGTTGCAGTGGAGGCTGGTCGTCACCCTCCGGTGCCTCATCTGCTGCCTCGAGGACATATGCCGGAGCGGCCGCGACTTCAACAGGCTTTCGCCGATCTTTGTGATGGTCCCGCAGACGGCGTTTGTACCGGCGCAACTGCTTCTCGTTACGCTCTGCGGCTGCATCATAGGCAGCATAGATCTCGGATGCCTTGCCTGAGGACTGTACAGCAAGCCCGGTCGGCAAATGGACGTGGCAGTCGCAGCGGAACGTGTGCGCCTCTTTCGAGAAAGTAACGGTCACATCGGCCGAGCGGTCGAAATATTTCGAGATCCCGTTCGCAATGTGGTCGGTCACGTGTTCCGTCAGCGCGGCGCCAACATCGATTTGCTTGCCTTTGACCTGAATATGCATGCTCGTCCTTAAACCTGAGTGCGCGGGAGACAGGCGCCGGTGGCGCGGAAGTTTTCTGTCATGGATCTCGCGTGAGCGGGGCTGTTAGGGTGTGCCATCCAACCTGTCAACCGCAAGCGAGGGTTCAACCTGTGGCATGCTCGCAGGTGCGGTCGGAGATCTCTGCCAACAGTGTCGTCTGCAACAAATCGTCTCTGCATGATGTGACCAGCCTGCGCTGCATGCGAGCTGTGGTCAAGGATTCGGACTTCAGACGAGTGGATGTGCTGCAACAGCTTTCTGACGACGACGCTCAACCGATGATGGAATGTTGAGGCTTTGGCGGTATTTGGCGACCGTGCGCCTCGCAATCTCGATCCCCTCTTTGCAAAGTGCATCGACGATGCTGTCATCCGACAGGACGGCATTGGCCGGTTCCGCATTCACCATGGTTCGGATCCGGTGGCGGACGGCTTCCGCTGCGATGTCGCCGTCTCCGCCACCGACGGCATTGGTGAAGAAGAACTTCAGCTCGAATATCCCACGCTCGGTCGCGATGTACTTGTTTGCTGTCACCCTGCTGGCAGTTGATTCGTGCATGCTTACGGCGTCAGCGACCTCGCGCAACGTAAGCGGCTTCAATCCGGATATGCCCCGCGCGAAGAAGCCTTCCTGTTGCATGACAACTTCGGCTGCGATCTTGACGATGGTCTTTGCGCGCTGATCCAGGCTTTTGATCAGCCAACTCGCGTTCGAGCGACAATCGGCCAGGAATTGCTTGGTTTCCGTATCGGCGCCCGGCCCAAATTCGGCTATGTAATCTCGATCCAGCAAAACGCGGGGCAGGGTGTCCGGGTTCAACTCTACCTGCCATCCGCCCCAGCTTGTCCGTTTCAGCAATACGTCCGGGATCAGTGTCTGAGCCTGCACGGCATCAAAGCCAGAGCATGGACGTGGGTTGGTGGTTTGGAGTGTCCGAATCAACTCGTTCAGACTGTCCTCGTCCACCTTGCACAACTGGCAGAGCTTTCGGCGATCGTTGCGGCCCAGCAAGTCGAGATGTGTCAGCAGGCATTCCAGTTCCGCATCCAGCACCCCCGCTTCGGCCAATTGCAGGCGGAGGCATTCGGCCAGATCCCGAGCGCCAACGCCCGTCGGCTCGCAGGTCTGCAGAACATTCAGCCCGGATTCGATGTCCGAGAAGGCCGTTCCCAGTTTCTCCGCAACTTCGGTCAGGTCCGCGCGCAAATAGCCGTGCTCGTCCAGTTCATCCACCAGATAGCGGGCGATATGTATATCCTGTGGTTGGGCACGGGATTGGGCAATCTGTGTTAGCAGGTGCTCTCGCAGGCTGACCTCTTCGGCAATCCGCTCTTCATCACTGGGGAGACTGTCAAAATCCCGACCGCCGCCGCCAGAGCTGCTACCGCGATAGTCGGAGAGCGGGCTTGGTCCGTCCGACGGCGTGGAATCGTGCAGATTTTCAGTGCCGGTATCAAACGTGTCAGCAGACAAACCGTGATCTTCGGTTCTGCTATCTGTGGCCTCTACGGGCGTGTCGGCAGGTGGCAGAGGGTGCTCAGGAGCGTCTCCCGGGGAAGGCGGGTCCACGACCTCCCCTTCCGCACGCAGCAAGGGGTTCTTCTCGAGCTCGTTCTCTACGAACGCCCCGAGTTCCAGATTCGACATCTGCAACAGCTTGATCGCCTGCTGCAGCTGGGGCGTCATCACCAGCTGCTGGCTCTGGCGTAAATCTAGCCGTAACCCGACGTTCATGCGTTCCCCGTTTCATCACCCAGGGACCAGTGTCAGGCGGACGGGTTACTAAATTCGAAACCCTTCGCCCAAATAGACCCTGCGGACATTCGAATCCTGGACGACCTCGTCCGGCGTTCCGCCCATCAGAACCCGACCATCATGCAAGATGTATGCCCGGTCAATGATTTCGAGGGTTTCCCTTACGTTATGGTCGGTAATAAGCACGCCAATGCCACGATCCTTCAGGTGGTGGACAAGATCCCGGATCTCGCCAACCGCGATCGGGTCAATACCCGCAAAGGGTTCATCCAGCAGCACAAAGTCTGGGTTCGTCGCAAGGCAGCGGGCGATCTCGACCCGTCGGCGCTCTCCGCCCGATAGTGCAGCAGCAGGGGTGCGGCGCAGGTGGGTGATCGAGAACTCGCCCAGCAGCGCGTCCAGCTTGCGCGCACGTTCCAGCCGGTCAGGTTCCGCCAGCTCCAGCACTGCCTTGATGTTATCCTGAACGCTGAGACCCCGGAAGATCGATGCTTCCTGTGGCAGATATCCCAAGCCCAACCGCGCACGGCGGTACATCG
>JBGCFK010000413.1:0-4016 GCA_045106875.1 Paracoccaceae bacterium
AACCATCACGTGGTGGCGAGCGCTGACGACATGACCGTAGTCCTGCCGGATCGCCGCGAATTCCAGGGGAAAGTTATCCTCGCGGACGAGGCCTCGGATTCGGCGGTGGTCCAATTGGAGGATGCGGCGGATCTGCCTACCCTGACATTGCGCGACTCTGATACGCTAGAGGTCGGCGATCTCGTGCTGGCCATCGGCAATCCGTTCGGTGTCGGTCAGACGGTAACCTCGGGCATCATATCCGGTCTGGCACGCACGGGTGGCAATCGGGGCCGGGGCACCGGCGTTTTTATCCAGACCGACGCTGCCATCAATCCGGGCAATTCCGGCGGCGCACTTGTGGATATGGAAGGCCGGCTGGTGGGGGTCAACACGGCCATTCTGTCGCGTTCCGGGGGCTCCAATGGCATTGGATTCGCCGTGCCCGCCAAACTGGTGGCTCGTGTCATTGACGAAGCTTTGGCCGGCGGCTCGCAGCTTGCCCGTCCATGGCTTGGTATCGATGCTGTGCCCGTTGACGGAGAACTTGCGGCTGCGCTTGGCCTGCCCACGCCCAAAGGCGTATTGATCGAGGCGATTCATCCCGACAGCCCCTTCAAGACGGGAGGCGTGGGCCGGGGGGATGTGCTTGTCAGCCTGGATGATGAACAAGTGAATACGGTACAGGAATTGGAGTTCCACGCGACATCGAAGGCATTGGGCCAGTCTGCCAGTGTAGGCTATTTGCGCGATGGTGCGGAGGGCTTGGCCAGTATCAAACTGACATCTGCGCCCGAAACACCTGCGCGAGACGCACGACAACTTGGAGCCGGTGCGGGGTTGCCGGGACTGACGATGGTCAATGTGAACCCTGCGGTGATCGACGAACTGGGTCTCAGCGTGCAGGCCGACGGAGTTCTGATTACCCGCGTGCGGGGCGCCGCGCGGCGGGTTGGACTGCGCCGGGGTGACTTTCTGCGAAAGGTTGATGGGGTGAGTGTCGGATCTACTGAAGACGCGTCTGAGAAGCTGGACGGAACCGATGGTGACACAGTCCTCGAGATCGAGCGCAAAGGTCGCTTGGGCAAGATCCGGTACCGCCGCTGATGGCTGATTTGTTTGACGCAGCTGCGACAGAGACGCGGGCAAGAACCGGACCGCTGGCAGACCGGCTGCGCCCGATGACGCTGGCTGATGTTGTCGGGCAGGATCACATCCTTGGCCCTGACGGTCCGCTTGGGGCGATGTTGTCGGCTGGCACCTTGCGTTCGCTCGTTCTTTGGGGCCCGCCCGGTGTCGGCAAGACGACAATTGCACGCTTGCTGGCGGACGCCACCGATCTGGCGTTCGAGCAGATCAGTGCCATCCACTCCGGTGTTGCCGACCTGAAGAAGGTCTTCGACGGCGCGCGCATGCGGCTTGCGAACGGGCGCGGCACATTGCTGTTTGTCGACGAGATCCACCGCTTCAACAAAGCCCAGCAGGCCGGGTTTCTGCCACATATGGAGACCGGGACCATCGTGCTGGTGGGCGCAACGACCGAGAACCCCTCGTTCGAGCTGAACGCCGCTGTTCTTTCGCGCGCTCAAGTGCTGCAACTGCGCCGTCTGGAAGATGCCGATCTGGAACGCATCCTTGCACGGGCTGAAACTGAAACCACACCGCTGCCGCTTGATGCTGACGCCCGCGCCGCATTACTGACCATGGCGGACGGCGATGGCCGGACCCTGCTGAACCTGGCCGAGCAGATCCAGCAATCCGGCGCCGACAGCTGGGACACCGCCGCGCTTACGATCCGTCTGACCCGGCGTGCTCCGGTCTATGACAAATCGGGGGATGGGCACTACAACCTGATCTCGGCACTGCACAAATCCGTGCGTGGCTCTGACCCGGATGCGGCGCTCTACTGGCTTGCGCGGATGTTGGAGGCTGGAGAAGATCCCCGCTATCTTGCGCGGCGTATCACCCGCATGGCTGTCGAAGATATCGGTCTGGCCGATCCGGCTGCGGCCCAGCACTGCGTGACGGCTTGGGAGACCTACGAACGTCTTGGTTCGCCCGAGGGAGAGCTGGCATTGGCGCAGGCCGTCGTCTATCTCGCGCTGGCACCCAAGTCGAATGCAGCGTATGTCGCCTATAAAGCCGCGCGACGATCGGCAAAGGAAACCGGATCGGCCTCGCCGCCCAAGCATATTCTGAATGCGCCCACGAAGATGATGAAAGAACAGGGTTACGGCGCTGGCTACAACTACGATCACGACGCTGAAGACGGTTTTTCAGGTCAGGATTACTTTCCCGACAATATGGACCGAACAGCATTTTACGTCCCCGTAGAGCGCGGTTTCGAGCGAGAACTCGGCCAACGTGTTGCCTATTTTGCCAAGCTTCGTGCAGAACGCAAACAGCGAGAGAACGGGGGAGTCTATGGATAAGATCCTGATGGTTGGTCTCGGTGGTGGCATCGGTGCCGCTGGCCGGTATCTGGCCGCCGCCTGGTTTGGTCGCCTTGCGGGCGCGGGCTTCATGGGCACAATGTTCGTGAACGTGGTGGGCTCGTTTCTGATGGGCGTGTTGGCTGTCATTCTGATGGAACGTGCAGGCGCGTGGTCCCGTTTCGCGCCGCTTCTGATCACAGGCGTGCTCGGCGGGTTCACAACATTCTCGGCGTTCTCTCTGGACGCGCTTTACCTGATTGAGCGGGGGCGCATGGGCATGGCCGCATTTTACATCATGGGTTCGGCAGCATTATCAATTGCGGCCCTTTTTGCAGGTTTGCTGCTGGCCAGGACCTACGCTTCATGAGCGGTGTGCAACAGGTTGCCGTCGGTGCGGATGAGGCCGAACAACGCCTTGATCGCTGGTTTCGCAGGCGCTGGCCGCATGTGGGGCAGGGCCGGATTGAAAAGATGTGCCGCAAGGGCGAGATCCGGGTCGATGGCGGACGCGTGAAATCCTCGACCCGTGTCGCGCCCGGACAGGTAGTGCGGGTGCCGCCCTTGCCCGAGGCAGGCGATATGCCGAGATCCGAGCCAGCTGGAATCCAGAAGGCGACCGATCTGGATATCACGCCGATGGTCCTGCACCAGGATGAGCATCTGATTATACTGAACAAACCGCCGGGCCTTGCGGTACAGGGTGGCTCCAAACAGCTCAAGCATCTGGGCGCCTATGTTCACCAGTTGCAGGGTGACAAGGAGAGTGAACCGCGTCTGGTTCACAGGCTCGACAGAGACACGTCCGGTTTGCTCGTACTGGCACGCACGGGTGCGGCAGCGACGGCGTTGGGAGCGTTGTTCCGCACCCGTGAAGTCGAAAAAATCTACTATGCCGCCGTTGCGGGCCGTCCTGATCCCAAAGCGGGGACCATACGCTATGGCTTGGTCAAGGCCGGTGGACGCGGTGCAGAGCGTATGGAGACAGTGCATCCTGACGAAGTTGGCTCGACCGAAGGCGCTGTGCATGCGCGCACGGACTACCGCGTCGTCGATCAGGCAGGGGCGCGTATGGCTTGGGTGGCGCTGCGCCCTGTGACCGGGCGGACCCACCAACTCCGTGCCCACATGGCCGCACTTGGCAATCCGATTGCCGGTGACGGGAAGTATGCCGGGCGCGGGCAGGAGAATCTCGGTGACGGTTGGGGGGCTGGCCTTGGGGGCGCGCTCAGTCGCAAACTTCATTTGCACGCAGCCCGCTTGTCGTTCCGGCATCCGCAGACAGGTAAACAGCTGGCCTTTCGTGCGCCTTTGCCAGAGCATATGGCACGCAGTTGGCAGATGCTGGGCTGGAATGAGACAGACACCCCCGAAGATCTGTTTGAAGGCGCATAATCGGCCATAATTTTACCATTTCGGTAGCTTGATCTCCGCCCCAAGCGTCCGGTAGTTTCACTTAGGCGTAAGGGGGCTTTGTGATGGTTACGGATACGATACCTGCGATCGGGGATCCGATTGCGGACTTGTTGGGAAAGCTCCCTCAGTTGAACTTGATCTATCAGACGCCCGAACCGCAGGGGCTGGTGATGGATCCGCCGGTCTTCG
>JBGCFK010000414.1:0-21173 GCA_045106875.1 Paracoccaceae bacterium
CATCACCATCCGCGGCATGAACAAATGGTACGGGGATTTCCACGTTCTGCGCGACATCAATCTGACCGTGAACCGGGGCGAGCGGATCGTGGTCTGCGGCCCCTCGGGTTCGGGCAAGTCCACGCTGATCAGATGCATCAACCGGCTGGAGGAACACCAGAAGGGTGACATCATCGTCGATGGAACCGAGTTGAACTCGGACCTGAAGAACCTAGACAAGGTGCGTGCCGAGGTCGGGATGGTGTTCCAGCACTTCAACCTTTTCCCGCACCTGACGATCCTCGAGAACTGCACGCTCGCGCCGATCTGGGTGCGCAAGACGCCCAAGAAGGAAGCCGAGGAAACGGCGATGCACTTCCTCGAGAAGGTCAAGATCCCGGAGCAGGCCCTGAAGTATCCGGGCCAGCTGTCCGGCGGACAGCAGCAGCGTGTGGCGATTGCGCGGTCCTTGTGCATGAAGCCACGGATCATGCTGTTCGACGAGCCGACATCGGCGTTGGATCCCGAGATGATCAAGGAAGTGCTCGACACCATGATCGATCTTGCCCAGGAAGGCATGACCATGATCTGCGTGACGCACGAAATGGGCTTTGCCCGCCAGGTCGCGAACCGTGTGATCTTCATGGACCAGGGTCAGATCGTCGAGCAGAACGAGCCAGAGCCGTTCTTCAATAACCCCCAATCGGATCGGACCAAGCTGTTCCTAAGCCAGATCCTCGGCCATTGACAAAGACCAGCGCGGGGCGCGATCTGCCCCGCGCGCGCCTGATCCCAACACAGATCAAGCCTAGGCCCAGCCGCCCCCCACCAGAACTTTCAGGAGCGCTTCGCTCTTGTCCTTCAGCTTCTCTTTCTTTGCCAGCGCATCCATCTTCTTCTTCGCATCTGCCGTTTTGCCCAGGACCTGTGCGATGATGATATCGCCCAGCGTCTTGTGATCGCGAATACCCAGCAGCTTCGCTGCCTTCTCGGGCTTGCCGGACTTGGAAAAGACAAACTTGCGGAAGATCTCGGACCGGAAGAACGTCTCCAGGAAGTTCGAGTCCACAAGGCGAACGACCTCGTTCCGCGCTTGGGGCAGCGCTTTTTTCCAACCCGCGTGGTCCCAATCCGAAACCCCGCCCATATGGATCATGTACTTGCGAAGGTTGCCTGAGAGGTTCAGGTAGAACTGGCTGCCCTCCTTGATGAAGGCGTTGTAGAGGATCGCAGTTTTCTTGCCAGAGATCAGCGCCATCAGAAAGGCGGTGTTCTCAGGCGAGCCACCGGCAACGCAGTGCTTGTGGAACAGCGGAGCCATCTCCTTGTTCTTCATGATATCCCAGACCTCGTCTGGATAGCTTTTTGCGCCGATCTTGATAGCCATGAACTCAGTCTCCTAGCTGGGGACAGTTGACCCCCGAGAATGTTGCGATGGCTATGAGTGCCCTCCGGACGGAATTTGGTTCGGCAAGGATGTGGGACTCTTCGAATGCGTGCGCGAACAGGCAGACGCGCGAGGCTCGAGCGCGGGCTACGCCTCCGGCGCCCACGGCTTCCATGATGTCAGCATGGTTAGCTGTCGGCAGTGTTATTCCAGCGTGACGAAATCCAGCTCGGGCAATTCTGCCGCTGCGCCCTTGTCCCGGAGTTCCGCAATAACACCTGCCCACGCGTCCAGATCTGGATGCTCTTTCGAGCCGCGCGGGAAATGCTCCTTGCGCACCTTGTCCAGCAGCGTCGCGCCTGCATCCAGAAATGCCTTTGCCGGCCCCGCATTGCCGCGTTCAAACTCTGTCGCTGACGACAGGATTTGCACCAGCGTGCGCTCCCAGTCGTGGACCTTCACGGTGCCACTGTCCACAAGGAAGCGCAGGAAGTCCCAATCGTCCGCCGCTGCATCGAACGAACCCGCCTCGTGGCGCAATCGCGCGCGGGCATAGCGCAGTGCAAAGTCTGTCTCGCCCGCATCTTCCACGCGCGCACAGGCCACATCCAGCTTGGCCAGAGCCTTACCCAGCAGCGCCTGATGCTCCAGATCCGTGGGGTCCCGGCCCAGATAGCCGCCATCCCCGCCCTTGGGGCGCGAGATTGTCGCAAACGCATCCACATAGTCTGACATCGACGCCTGCATATCAGTGCTGACGGTTTCGGGAGTCCGCACCGCACGATCGCCTGCAGGCACCAGATCCAGTCCCTGCCAGTCAATCGCAAACCCGGCATAGTCCGAATGCGGCCCGGGCTTGCGGTTGCCGATGGAGAACCAGATCTCGTCTTTCGGCGCGGACCTGTCCGGATCCGCCCGCGCGATGCAGCCGTGGATACCGTAAGCCTTGCAGATCGTTCTGCCAAAGCTGCGCGGCGCGCCGTCGATACCGCCATCCGCAGGGCTGCCGAGGATCCCGATCGCTGCATCTGTCCCGAACGTGCCGCGGCCCACATGATCGGTCAGCACCTTCTCGGTGGTCTCGTAGCGCGCCCGCGTCTCCAGCCACTTCCCGAAGGTCGGCGTGAAATGCAGGTCGCCAAAGAAGTCATGCTGTTCCTTCGTGCCCGGCGCCATGAAGTGGTTCGTCTGGATGAACCGGTCGCCGGTGTCCGTGCGCGTCACGGACTGCGCGCCGCCCGAAATCTCGAACCGCGCGCATTTGCCCGTCTTGGCGTCGCTCACGACGATGGTCCAGGACGCAAAGTGATTGGCCTCGTTCAACAGCGCCTCGGCCTCGTCGAGGCTGGCACATTCCCGCAAGATCCGCTGCTGGAGGAAGGGCGCTACTGCATATTCGCGTCCCGGCCTGCCCACGTCATATCGCGCCGTGGACATCTGGTGGATCGATGAAGCAATCCCTGCATCATTCATCCCCGAGATACCGCCCGAATACGTCAGGCCCGCCGTCCCTACCGCGACATAGCGATGCCAGCCGGTCTGGCCTTCGGTCTCGTCAATGATCATGATGCCGGGGTAGTTGTTCCACGAGAAGAACGCCCCGTCAAAGTTGCGCGCGTGCAGGCCCCGCCCATCCGCGCAAAGCGCCGGTGCTGCCCCAACCGCCGTGCATCCGAAGCCGACACGGTGCCGTGCACTGCCGAACCGGCGCAGCTTCCGGCCGATATCCTCCCGTGCGTTCCTGACCTCGCTCGCGACGCTCAGCCGCGAACGACCGCGTCGATAGCTGACCAGCGCCCCAACGATGTACCCGATCGTTTCGGACACCTCGGAAGCCAGCGGCTTCTCCATGCGCTTGGCCAGACCTTCCGCCAGATTGCCCACGTCGATGGCGACCACGGCGTCCTTCACGTCCAACGCCGAGAAGGCCGGGTCGTCAAGCGCGCCGAGCACGCCTTCTTTCAACGCCTGCACGCCTGACCGGAACTCGTCGGAGCATGCGTCATAGACATCGTCGCTCAGGCTCCGATAGATCGCCCGTGTCACCGTGTCCATCAGATCCGAGCTGAGATCTGTCGCGGTCTGGATCGTGTCGAGGATCTCGGGGAACACGCCTTCCTCGATCTTTGGTGCCAGAAGCCGTCCATGGTCAAAGCAGATATCTTCGTGCCGTCCCTTCTGGCGCAGGATAAACACCTGCTTCCCGGCAATTTTCGCCCAGCGCAGCGTCGAGTCCGCGCGCCCCTCAGCCAATCGTGTCGGCGCCCCGATAGAAAAACTCATGAAATGCCCCGTTCTGGTGTCTGCGTTCTGAAATTGCCCATATCCGGGCGATCGCTCTCAAGGATATCACAGGCGAGTGACGGGGCCAAAGCTCGCCTCTCAGATGTTTGATGTATTGTGGCATGTTGGCGCTTGCGAATGCTGCCGGGCGCTCCATGTTCTTCGGCATCAACTTTGGGAGCTTCTGTATGGACGAAAGCACCATCCGCTTGGGTGCATTCTTCGGTATTTTCGCGGTCATGGCGCTGTGGGAGGCTGCAGCACCAATGCGCCAACGCGCCGTAGACCGACAAGGCCGCTGGCTGACCAACTGGGGGATATCAGTGCTCAATGTTGGCGTCTCTGCGCTTATGAAGGCAGGTCTGGGCGCAGCAGCGGTGATTGCCGCGCTGGATGCCGAAGCAAACGGGATCGGCCTGTTCCACGCCCTGACCCTGCCCGCCTGGGTCGAGGTCCTTGCGGTGTTCCTGATCCTGGATTTTGCGATCTGGTTCCAGCACCTTCTCAGCCACAAGATCCCCATCCTCTGGCGTTTGCACCGGGTGCACCACGCCGACCGGGACATGGATGTGACAACCGCGATCCGCTTCCATCCCATCGAGATTGCGCTCTCGATGCTGTTCAAGATCGGGTTGGTCTATGCGCTGGGCGCGCCCGTGGTCGCGGTGATCCTGTTCGAAGTGGTTCTGAACGGCTCGGCGATGTTCAACCATGCCAATGTAAGGTTGCCCCGCGGTGTGGACCGCTGGCTGAGGCTTGGTTTTGTCACGCCCGACATGCACCGGGTGCATCATTCCGTGAACCGGTCCGAGCACGATTCGAACTACGGTTTCAATCTGGCCATATGGGACCGGATGTTCGGGACATACATTGCACAGCCGGGCGGAGGACATCACGGCATGACAATCGGTCTGACCGAGCATCAGGGCGCGGCACCAACGCGGCTTGGTTGGTCGCTGGCATTCCCGTTTCGCCGGTGACCCATCTGGAAGACATCAACGAGGCCGCACACGCACAGGGGCTGGCGATTGTCGGGGCGTTTCACCCCGGGACGGATGATCTGGCACCCGAGGGCACGGGCACGTTGGTGCTGCTGGGTCCGGGCGGGCCGGAGATGTGGGCCGCCTTTTGCGCATCTGCAGAATTCGGTGATGGCGCGGCACACCCGATGGACCGCTGGTCGCGTCGGGTGATCTCCAGGCTTGCTCAGGGCCTTGGGGCCGAGCAATTGTTTCCCTTCGGTGGGCCACCTTGGAGTCCGTTTCAGCGTTGGGCGGCACAGGGCGAAGGGGCGGTGAGCTCTCCCGTACAGATGCAGGCGACATCCGAGCGGGGACTCTGGACCTCGTATCGCGGCGCGCTGGCATTTACCGGACGGCTGGAATTGCCCGTACCCGTCCACACCAACCCGTGCGAGGACTGCCCTGCGCCCTGCCTGACAACCTGCCCCGTCGATGCCTTCGCAGATGGTCGCTATGACGTCCCCAAATGCACGGCCCATGTTCGGTCAGATCGTGGGGAAGCATGCCGATCCGGATGCCTCGTGCGCCGCTCCTGCCCGGCAGGACAGGCCATCAACCTTCCGGACGCGCAACGCAAGTTTCACATCGATGCCTTTCTGCGGGCACAGCCCTGACAGGCATCTATCCACAGTGTTCGTGGAATCTTGGGGATAACGTTAACGAATAATTGACCTGTCGGCGTTTCGATGGACGATCAGCTTACATGAAAAAGCTGATTCTACTCAGACATGCGAAATCGAGCTGGGATGATCCATCCCTTGATGACCATGACCGGCCGCTGAACCGACGCGGCAAGGAGGCGGCTCCCGCAATAGGCAGCTGGCTCGCTTACCGCAAACATGCGCCCGATCTTGTGCTGTGTTCCTCGGCTGTACGAACCCGCGAAACGGTGCGGGGCGTGCGCAAGACGATACCGCACCTGCCGGATCCGGTGATAGAACGCGCGCTCTACCATGCCTCGCCCTGCGAAATGCGCGAGCGCCTGAACCTGATCGCCACCGACATCGATTGCGTGATGCTTGTAGGTCACCAACCCGGTCTGGGCACTTTAGCACGCAAACTGTCTGATGGTCGCGAAAATCGTCGGTGCCGCCGTGCGTTCCAACATTTCCCGACAGCCGCAGCCGCTGTTCTGGAGTTTGAGGTTGAAGACTGGGCCGAGCTGGATTTCGGCACGGCCCGCTTTGTCGATTTCGCCAAACCGCGAGAATTGATGGACGCCTGATCGCGCCCGGTCTTAGCCAAGGATGCTCAGCATCCCAAGCATCGTCCCGAAAAATGCCACCAGCGCGCCTGGATAGTAAATCAAGTACGTCATCTCTATCGCCCTTTCACAGCGGGGCTTGGCCCCACGCTTCCCTGGGCATGGTTATGCGCTGATTCGGCCGTGGTTAATGTGAGTCCCATCACAGGCGCACAAAAAAGGGTGTGTTCCGCCTGATGCGGATCACTCCAGCACTTCGAAGTGCGCCTCGACCGGTTGGCCCTTGTTGATGGGCAGAATGTCCTGCGGGCAAGCCGACATCGCGCAGATGCAATCCATGGCGGCCTTGAAAATCACATAGTCGCCTGGCTTGGACACGGGCTCCTCGAACGATAGCGCGCCGCCCTGCATGATCGGGATATTCATCCAGAGGTTGAACGGCGAGGGCGTCTCGTGCTGGCGTACACCAACCTCCAGCATCGCAGTGTGCAGGTTGTCGGTACAGTTGTCGTGATACTCGGTGCAGCCCAGCAGACCGTACCGTTCGTTGTCGCAGGCAGCCATCAGCATGTCATGGATGCCCGGCGAGGTGTCCTCGACAAAGTGCAGGATCGGGCGGCGCTTGTTTGTGTAGAGGTCCTGCCCCGCTTACGGAAAACAATGCGTCAGCGTTGGCCGCGTGTGTTCATTCGACTGGAACTCGGCCACGTTCGGATCACAAAAGGCCCAGAAGTCCACGACCTGATGCCCATGCGTATTGATCACCTTCAGCGATTGTCCAGCGGCAACGCGCACGCCGCGGCCCCCGCGGGCGGGGATGGTCTCGATGGTCATGAAGGTCTCCTGCAGATGCGATACATTTCAAGCTAAGCGCCTGTTCACCGTCAGGTCAATGAAGGAGGCGGGCGCGCCGCGAACAACGCGCTCCCGAATTCAGCACCCCTCGACGCAGGTGCCCGCACCATCAAAGGACATGGTCACACCACTGAGGGGCACATGCACCGGCATCGTCGCCGCGCCCATGAAAATCTCGGTCCGGGTGCCGGGCAGAACCGCGCCATCCCTGGTCGCCTCTTCGTTGGCATGGGAGGCAATCACTGCGTTCGGCTTGACCAGTTCGTTGACCACATATGCCGCCTCGACAGGGCCGGTGGTGAACGTGTTGCCAATATTGATGACTGCCAGTTCAGCGCCGTAGTGGCCACGCACGACCGTATCCTGTTCCGCTGTGATGCCTGTATCGCCTGACAGGTAGACAACCAGACCATTCGAGAATGTCATCACATACCCCGTAGGCGGGCCGACATAGGCGGTGATCCCCGCCTCTTTCATGAAGCCTGCGAGGGGATGCGGCAGAAAATCGGCTGCCAGCCCGTTCGAGTGCGCGGCCGGCACCGTGGTGATGGACACACCCCCGATGTCGCGGCTCGCGCCAAAGCGCACCAGCAGCGAGTCTTTCGGATCGCCGCCGTTTGCCTTGAGCCGCCCGGCGAACCAGCGCGGCATCTCGGATCCGGTGACAATCTTGGCGCCCTTGGCCAGCGCAATCCTGACAGTGTTGGAATCCGGTGTCGCGTCGACAGACATATCCGGAGCGCCGCACGTGCCCGAATTGACCGCCGCCATGTGCCTGTTGCCAACATGGTCGCCATGCATGTGGCTGACCAGAAGCGCATCAATATCGCCAAGCCGGGGGTCATCCGCACCCGCCACGCTACGTCCGGCATCATAAAGCAGACGCGTGCCGTCCGGATCCTCGAAGACCAGCGCACGATCGAGCCTGCAGAACTCACCATCGACACCGCCAAGAGGCGTTATCTTCACCACGCCGTCCGCTGCCGCCGCAGAAACCGAAACAGACAAAGCGGCGCATAGCGCGGCCATCGGCATCAACATTCTGTTCATGGGGGCAGTCCTCCTCTGGTTTACATCAGACTTAGCACAAAGGTCAGTCATTTCCGCCTGGTCACGCCAGTGCAGCCATGACGCGGGCGCAGAACCCGTCGCAGCTGTCCCTATCGATCCAACGGACCACGCAAACCAAGTCAAGATCGGGCTCTATCCAGATCATGCTTCGCCCCACGCCAAGCGCAAAGAACGACGTGCGCGGTGCCGAGGGCATATGCGCCCCGTCGCCGTTCAGCCACCACAGATATCCGTACGAGCTGTTCAGCGGGCAAGGTGTCGTGCAGGCGTCAACCCACGACTCGGGTAACAGTTGCCGATCTCCCCAGCGTCCGCGCTGCGCCATCAGCTGCCCAACCCGCGCATGATCGGTGGTGGGGATGAACATTCCACCGCCCCAGTGCGCACCGCCCGAGACGGACTCCATGGACCGCCCATTGATCTTGACGGTCGAGTGCGCACCGTACCCATGCCATTCCCACTCGGACGACGCACCGATCGGGTCCATTATCCGCTCACGCAGAACCTCGGGAAGTGGCCTGTCGAATGCGCGCATCAACCCGTAGGACAGCACGTTCACCCGCACGTCATTGTATTCCCAATATGTGCCCGGAGCTTGCAGCGGCCGGGGCGTTCCCTTTTTTGAGATGGCGCCCGGTGCCGTCCCCAGCGACCGATAGTGGTCAATCCGGTCTTCCTTGCCCCAGAGCGTGCCCTGCCATTCGGAGGAGTTTGTAAGAAGGTGCATCCAGGTGATGTCCCGGTTCTGCTCCGCCTCGAACAGATCGGGCACAGTCTTCCGGCAGGGCTCGGCCACGTTGATCAGCCCGTCTGCGACCGCAAGCCCGGCCAGGATGGACAGATATGACTTGGCCACCGAGAATGTCATATCCGGCGCGTCCACCGGACCCCATTCGACGACACGCAGCCCGCGACGCAGGATCATCCCCGAGGGATCTCCACGCGGCCGGGTAAGGCCGATGATCTCACCATCCGGCAGCGGCTCGGAGAAGTGTCCGCCCGCCAGCGCGGCACTGATGTCACGGTCCATGCCGCTTTCATGCGCTTTTGCGAAGGCAATTGCATCAGAGAGTGCCGCAGGATCGAACCCGGCTGCCGCAGCATCAATGGGTGTCATCATATCATCGGGGGCAGAGGCGCGTACGGGCATTTGGAAAGTTCAATCTGTTGAAGGGTGCGATCCGGGAGTGGACTTTCGAACATTGCGGCAACCTGAAAGCCTGGGCAAGCACGCATCCCGACAAGCTGCAGTGCATCCAGCCCGTGATTTGGCGCAACGACGTTCCCCGCGGGGTTGCCCGCAAACGACCGCTTGCGTATGTGCACAAAGAGAACATGGCACGCAGCCTGCGTCTGAATGCACCACGGGAGGATATCACATGAGCTATGAGAAACTCGATCTATTGATCAACGGCCAGTTCCGGCAGGGCTCGGGCGGCGACGCCGAGGACGTGCTGAACCCAGCCACCGAGGAAGTGCTGGGCCAGGTCCCTCATGCCTCGAAGGCCGATATCGAAGAGGCGCTCGACGCAACCGCTGCCGGATTCGAGGTCTGGCGCAACACGACGGCATTGGCACGTCAGGCGATCATCAACAAGGCCTGCGATATCATGGCAGCCGATATCGACCGGATCTCGCGCAACATGACCATGGAAATGGGCAAGCCGTTCGGCGAGTCCAAGATCGAGATGAATGTCGGTATCGACATCCTCCGCTGGTATGGCGAGGAGGGCAAACGCGCCTATGGCCGTATCATCCCGGCTCGTGTGCCCGGCCTGCGCCAGATGGCGATGAAAGAACCCGTAGGCCCCGCCTCGGCTTTCGTCGCATGGAACTTTCCGTGCGTGAACGTTGTCCGCAAGATAGGCGCAGCACTGGGGGCCGGTTGCTCGCTGATCATCAAACCATCCGAGGAAACGCCCGGCACCGCAGTCGCAATCGCCCGTGCGTTTCAGGAAGCCGGCCTGCCTGACGGCGTGCTGAACATGGTCTTCGGCGTGCCGGACGCAGTCTCGCGCCAGGTTCTGGCCGATCCCCGTATCCGCAAGCTGTCCTTTACCGGGTCGGTTCCCGTGGGCAAGCATCTGCAGAAACTCGCTGCCGACAACCTGATCCGTTGCACGATGGAGCTGGGCGGGCACTCCCCCGTTATCATCTTCGACGACGCCGATGTGGACAATGCGGTCAACGTGATCGGCAACAACAAGTTCCGCAATGCTGGCCAGGTCTGTATCTCGCCGACACGCTTTTACGTGCAGGAGAACGTCTACAACAAGTTCGTCGACGGCTTCACCGAGGTCGCCAAGGGCCTGAACGTCGGTAACGGCATGGACGATGGTGTGCAGATGGGACCTCTGGTTGCCGAACGTCGCCTGCCTGTCATGGAAGGCTGGGTCAACGACGCCAAGGACCACGGCGCAACCGTCACCACAGGCGGCGAGCGCATGGGCAACCAAGGCTACTTCTGGGCCCCGACCATCATGCGCGACGTGCCCGAAGACGCGCGCATCATGAACGAAGAGCCCTTCGGCCCAGTCGCCCCGGTCGCTTCGTTCAAGTCCATGGACGAAGTGGTCGAGAAAGCGAACAAGCTGGAATTCGGACTGGCCTCCTACGTCTTCACGTCGGATGGCAAGAAGGCGAAGGCCATGGAAGGGGCAATCAATGCGGGGCTGGTGGGCGTGAACCACCCGATGGTGTCGATGCCCGAGACCCCGTTCGGCGGCGTCAACGAGTCCGGATATGGCCACGAAGGCGGCACTGAAGGGCTCGAGTGCTTCCTGCGCACCAAATTCGTCACTGAAACCGGCGTCTAGAAAATCGGCGGTGAAACAAACGGGGCGGGTCAAGATCCGCCCCACTTCCCAGCAGGCACCGAGGCATATCCGGAGCAACCGAAACCGCAACAGACGTGCCACGCCAAGGCGCTGTCGGCATATTCCCTGTCAGGCCAAACCAGATCGCCCCGAAAACGCCCTAGAACGCGATTGCGGCCTGCACATCTGCCAGTGACGCATCAATGACATCGATCACAGACGTGTCTGCATTCGTCCGGGTGATCCGAACGTCATCGACCAACCCATCGCCATCGGCATTCACTACGACAACGTTCAGATCTCCAAGACCTGACACGGCGACAGACGTGAAGAAGAGAGCGTCTCCAACCTCGAAGTCATGGACGGTATCGGTGTCGTCATTGTCGCTGAAGAAGAAAAAGTCGCCGCCAGTGCCGCCGAACAGGTCGTCATTTCCGCCCTCGCCAATCAGTGCATCGACACCGTCATTGCCATAGATCACATCATTGCCCGCAAGACCTATCAACTGGTCGGTGCCTGACCCGCCCTGAAATGTATCTCCCTGAGATCCACCAAGAAAATAGGTCAGACCGGTGAGCTGCTGGCCATTGAACGTGTTTGTGGCAGTGGTGGAGCCCGCGACGCCCTCGATGTCTGCGCCAATCGAGTCCTCCAACACTTCTGCCGAGGATCCGGCAAGAATGTCCGTGATGTCCGTCCCAAAGTTGAAGACCAGGGGACCAGTGGATGAGAAGTACGCGGCAACATCGCCTTCGACAGGCAGATCGCCGGTGCCACCGAACAGCATGGCCGCGCCCGCGCCGCCTTCGACCACGTCAAAGCCCGCGCCGCCGTCCAATGTGTCATTGCCCGCGCCGCCTGTCTGCACATCACCACCGCCGCCGCCGCTCAGCACGTTGTCGGCATCATCGCCCGTGATCAGATCCGCGAAATCGGAGCCAGTGACGTTTTCGATCTGAGAGATCTGTTTCTGGCCGATGAACGTGTTCTGACTGCCAGTGTTGGATAGATCCACCTGCCCGCCGATCTCGATCGATCCAACGACAAGGCCCGGCACGGTCAGACCCGAGAAGTCGAACGTGTCGACCCCGTCGCCACCAACGATCGTGACATCGCCTTCGCTGACCACGAAGAGGTCGTCTCCACTGTCTCCGTCAACCGCACTGACAGTGTTGTCGACAATAAAGATGTCTTCGTCGCCGGTAGCAGTTGCTTGCGTCTCGAATGCCCCCAGATCCGCGGCATTGTCGAAATTCGTGATGCCGGGAATATCCACGGGCCGCAACTCGAGCCGGGCATCGGTAAACAGCCGGGAGGAGCCCGAGGTCCCGGCATCAATGGCCGGGTTGGCAAGGCTGGCCTTCAGCGCAACCGAGCGCGGTCCGGGACCATTTTCATCCAGATCACCGGCCACCACACCGCCCGTCAGGGTCAGTGTCTGGGCGAAGACATCCTCGGATGCAGCCGTACCCTGGACCGTGCTGCCCGTGTAGATCTGACCACCCACGATGTTCCTGCTGGTCGCATCAACCGGGTTGAATATGCCAGAGAACTGACCACTCACATCGTCACCAACAGGCGCGGCGTTGCCTGTCACGATGGAGTTCTCCAGAAACACATAGCCGCCTTCAAGGGTAAAGATGCCGCCGCCTTCTATGTCCGCTTCATTCCCCGTCACCGTCGAGTGGTACAGCCTGACGTCAGGGATCTGGTTCAGGCTGAAATCGAAGAAGGACAGTCCTCCACCATACACTCCGGTGTTCCCGGCGATTGTCGTATTGACCAGAATGGTATCACCATTGGACGAGTTGATGTTGATACCGCCGCCCGAGTACGCTTCGTTGTTTGCAATGGTGGAGTTGTAGAGATACATCGCTCCACCGCCATTGTAGATCGCGCCGCCATAGCCCCGCACACCCGATCCCGCGACCGCGACACCGTTGGTGAATTCGCTGCCCGCCGCACCGAACAATCCGTTCAGACCGACGGACACCAGCCCGCCATTGCCCTGAGCGTAGCCACCGTCAAGATTGATGGAATAGAGCACCAGCCGGTCGTTGGTGATCGAAAACACCCGGCTGTCACCTGCCCCTGCCCCGTCTCCCGTGACATCACCGCTGATGGTGATGTCGGCGAAGCTGTCCCCGTCCACATCCCCGTTGATCAGCGTTGCATCCGTTGTCTCGAGCTCACCTTGGGTCAGGCGCAAGACCCCGCCCGCCAGCGCGGCATCAAACGTGATCGTGTCAGCACCAGCGGTGTCATTGGACAGCAGAACGGCCTCGCGCAGCGACGTCTCCCCGTCGAGGGAATTCACCACGTCGTCCAGCGTGGTGACGATCAGGCTGGGTGCTTCCTCGAGATCCGCCAGATCGGCAGCCTCAATCGTGCTGAAGTTCTCGCCCCGGACCGTGCCGACAGGGTTGCCCGCGCTTTCGTCAATTGCGACCCGTTCACTGAAGTCCGGCAGTGCGAATGACGTGCGGCCATCGCCGCCATATCGGTCGTCGAGGAGAGAGAACAGCGCATCGAACTGGTTGACGGGAAGCAATTGCCCCTGCGCGAGCGCGAAGCCGCCGGGCGCGAAGTTCCCGGCAAACAGCGTGATCTCGCCCAGAAACGCCTGATCCGGGTCCGCAGCGCCGCCGCCGGGCGACGGGAAGACTCCAGTCGTGGCAATCACGTAGTTCAGGCCAAGACCCGGTTGGCGATTGTCGATCTCGGCGCCCTCGCCACCAAAAACCGCTGGCAGGTTGGCGTCGGTCAGCGTGATCTCTTCCGACCCTACCTTTTCGCCAAGCGCGACGTCGTCGCCTATCCCGATGGGCACCCGGCCGCGCAGGTCGGGCAATAGGAAGAATGAGCTACCGTCGCCGCCAAAGTTGAGCCCGATGGTCGAGAAAAGGGCTTCGTTACCAATGATTGGGAGCGCCTGCCCATTGGCCTCGCTCCAGCCTCTCGGCAGCCCGAAGTCACTGGTCACCGCGAATGCCTGAACCTGCCCCAGGAACCCATGTTCGGTTGGACCACCGTTCTGCGAGGGGAAGTACCCTCCAGTATTGATCGCCCAGATAATGCCGGTCGAGGTCTCGGTATTGCTCACTGGTTGTGCGCCGCCGTTCACCGAAGCAGGCAGGTTCAGGGTCTGGATCTCGATCTGGTCATTGCCGAAGACAGATCCCTGCGGGCGAGAGGTCAATCCCAGTCCGGTGCCCCGGCCAACCGCCAGGTTGTCCTCGAGATCCGGCATGGCGAACGTGTTGCGCCCGTCCCCGCCAAAGTTGATGCCCATCAACGAGAACAGTGCCGTGTTCTGAAAGATGGACAACAAGCCACCATTCGTGTCCGCATGCCCACCTGGCAGGAAGTTGAACCCGTACATGCGGATCGTGCCAATGGTCAGGCTGCTGCCACTGCCACCCGCCCCGGACGGGAACACCCCGGAAGTCGCGACCCCGAAATTGATCGTCAGTGATTCCTGAAGATTGCTAATAGCCGCCATGACGCGTTCCCCCAATCAATTGGCCCCCAATCAGCCGTGCACGTCCGCATATTAGGACATCGCGGGAGAGACTCCTAACGTCATATTAAGACGATCTGATGATCTCCGGGACTGAATTGATTGAAGCTGGGACAGGTCGCGCTTATGACCAAGCCCGAAACCCTACAGAGGACATGCCATGGAACTCCACGATCATGGCGACCACAAGGTCGTGCGCAACACCATCGACGGGCAGGAAATCTTCTTCACCATCCGCCACGAGATCGACGTGATCCAGCGTCATCACCAAAAAGGCAATTTCTACGAGCCCGAAGAGATTTCGACCATGGCGGCCCATATTCCCGAGGGCGCCACAATCATGGATATCGGCACCAATGTCGGCAACCACGCGCTCTGGTTCGCGAAGTACAAGGCCGCGCAGAAAATCTATGTGTTCGAGCCAAACCCCGAGGTGCTGAAGGTACTGCGCTCGAACATCGCCCTGAACGGGATCGAGGGGCAACTGGTCACGGAATTCCTTGGCATCGGGCTGGCCGACAAGGCAGCCGGCGGTTTCCGAATTCAGGCCGCCGAGAAAAACCTCGGTGGCGGGCGCATGTTTGTGGGTGGCGGCGATCTTGAAGTGCGCGCAGGTGATGACGTCGTTGCCCCCGGCGACAAGATCGACTTCATCAAGATCGATGTCGAACGGATGGAGCTTCTGGTGCTTGCAGGACTAAAGGAAACCATCGCCCGCTGTCGCCCACCTATCTTCGTCGAGGTCGACGTGAACCACATGGACGACTTCAGGACATGGTTGGAAGAAAATCGCTATTCGGTCGAGACCACTTATCAGCGGTCGAAGCGGAATATAAACCACATGTGCCTTCCCGAGACGCCAGCCGAAGCATGACATGACCGATCAAGCGCAACCCAAGGCTGAAAATACCTTGGTACATTCACGAATTCGAAGTAGTTTTGTTTGAGAGTTTGGTTTGCGCAACCAGTGAGGTCTGCTTGAAGCTGCCCACGATCAGTAAAAAAGTAGCTGTCTACACGTTACTGCTTTCGCTGACCGCCCAGTGTGGCTCGGCAGTTTTGGTACCGCTTCTCGACTTCATCATCAGCTCCGAAGCTGCCCTGTATCATTTTGTGCTGGGGCAGATAGTGACAGCCTTGGTGGCGCCGCCAATTTGCTACTGGTGCTCGTTACAGTATCACGGTCTTCAGGTCGCAAAGGATACTCTGGCGCTGCGAAACAAGGAACTGGCAGCTGCGAAGGCAAAGGCGGAGAATGCTGCCGATATCAAGACAAGGTTCCTCGCGATCATGAGCCACGAGATCCGAACTCCCTTGAACGGGGTGCTTGGCATGGCCCAGCTCCTCGTGCGCAGGCCGCTGGAATCCCAAGACAAGATCCTCGCCGATACGCTGCTTGAAAGCGGTCAAAGCCTCATGACCCTTCTGAACGATCTGCTGGACCTGTCCCGCGCAGAGGCAGGTCATTTGGAGATTGCTCCGGTGCGCGCCAATCTTGCGGCAGAGTTGCGCCAGATCCAGTTGCTCTTCGCCCCGCTCGCCGCCGAGAAGGGCCTGGAATTCGAAGTTGTTCTTGACCCCGGGATTCCTGAAACACTGACCTTTGATCCGGTACGGGTGCGCCAATGCGCAAGCAACCTGATTTCCAACGCAATCAAGTTCACCAAAGAGGGAAGCGTCAGGGTATGCTGCAGATTTCGACGGCCCGGCGCACTTTCGATTTCGGTGACAGATACCGGACCCGGCTTGACGGCCGAAGAACAAACGCGTGTCTTCGAAGCCTTCACCCAGGCCAGCGCGACCACGGCGCAACATCATGGTGGATCCGGGCTGGGTCTCAACATTTGTCGCCAGCTCGCCGATCTGATGGGTGGCGAGGTGACACTCAGCTCCTCTGCGGGCGCGGGATGCGTGTTCGAGCTGGTCATATTGGCGGAGGAACCTGAACAGGAGAGCGCGACAGAAGCCGGGGCGCCGGCTTCGACAGGCTTGACGCCGGAACGGTGGCTGAACGGGCGCAATGTTCTCGTGGTCGACGACGTGGCCACGAACCGACTTGTTCTTGGCACTCTGCTGGAACGCACGGGCGCGAGGGTACAGCTGGCAGATAGCGGCAGCGCCGCGCTGCAGGCTCATCTTGAGACGCCGGCAGACCTTATTCTCCTCGATCTCCAGATGCCGGATATGGACGGTTTCGAAACCGCCCGCCGGATCCGCGCCAGTCAGAATGCAGACGTGCCCGTGATCGCCATCAGCGCCCACGCGCACTATGACGACCGCCTCGGCTGCATCGACGCCGGCATGGATGGATTGATGTTGAAACCGATAGAGCTTCGCACGCTCTTCTCCGAGATCGCGCGCATTGGGCTCGCGTCTGAAGCGGACCGGTCAATCACCCTTGATACCAACGCTGCCTGACCGGGCAGAGTTTGTACCCCAAGTTACCAACCGCGCATCGCTTTCAGTCCAATTGCATCCCGTCAGCTTCAGCGATGTCGAAGTCTACATGCAGATGGTTACCGTCCGGATCCCAGATGTTCAGTTGAATGATAGGGAAACCGGGCACAGGGCGCAGCATCGTTCGCGCTTTGGCGGCTTCGGCTCTGGCCAACATCTCCTTCAACCCGGTCGCGGCAAAGGCGAAATGCTCAAGATGCAGATCCTCCTGGCCACCTGAAGGCTCGGGATCCGTGCCCACCAGATGTACCCAAGGATGACCATCCGCGTACATCCACGCGCCCGGGAATGAAAAGTTCGGGCGCTTGCCCGATACCATCCCAAGAACCTCAGTGTACCACCTCACCATCGCGTCCAGCTGGCCGGTGCGCACATTCACATGGTCGAGCCGCTTGATCTGCCCCGACATCACGCCCTCCCTAGCCTCTGCCATCCGTTCTGATGACCCAGTTGCGGATCAGTGCCCGCTCGAAGCCCTTGGCCCGGCCGAGCCAGCGCTTGTTCACGCTCTGCGCGCCTCCACCCCGCCGCACAAGATCGTTGGAGAAGATCGCAAAGGCCAGTTGACGTCCCTGCGGCGTGGCAATGTAGCCCGCCAGCCCGCGCACATAGCTCATGGTGCCGGTTTTTGCGACGACGTTCAGCCGATTATAATCCAGCGGAACACTCTTGGCCGCGACATTGTGGCGTTTCAGGTAGCCGGCAATGGCACCTGGGATCCGTGGATGCCGGCCGGCAGCATCCGGCTCACGCCGGGCGAAGGCCGCAAGCATCTCGACCATGCGCCGCGGCGAGACCCGGCTTTCGATCGTCAGGCCCGAATGGTTCACGAAACGGAACCCCGGATCACCCGCAGGAAAGCCTGCCACCGATGCCGCCCACGCGTTCATGACGTCCGCGGAGTCGGCCAGTGTCTGAGCCTGAACTCCTACCGAGCGAGTCGCCGCCGACCCCGTCACTTCCGCCGTCAGATTGGTCGAGAACCGCAGCATGTCACGCAGGATATCGCCCAGCGGTCGGCTTTCATGGCGTGCGAGCGTGCGCAGCTTGCCCCGTAACTCGCCGCGCTCTGGGCTGGGCAGCGAGATTCCGTGCTGGCTGGCAAGCGTGCGGAACACGCCCCCCGCATAAAGATCCGGCCGCTTCACCGGCAACCACTTGGCAGCACGGCCCCGGAACGCCCGGCGCGCCATTTGCCATTGCTCGGCACCTTTGCGGCTGGCCAGCCGAAAGATCGGTGCACCCGGCGCGTTGGTCAGTGCCACACGTACGCTGTCAACAGGCGGAGAGAGGGTCTCGGACGCCGCCTCGACTGACAACGCGTTACGCCCTGACCGCGCATCCCACTTCACATGCACCCGATTGTAGTTGAGGTTCAGACCGGACACCGAGGGATTGTAAGAGGAATCTTCCGCCTGAGCGGTCTCGATCTCGGCCACCTGCGGCAATGCAGAGCCATCCGTAAGCAGGCGCCCTGTGATCTTGCGCACGCCCTTGGCCGCCAGATCACGCGCAAGCGGCACCAACGCATCCGTATCCAGTTCGGGGTTGCCACCACCGCGCAGGATAAGATCACCCCTTAACGTGCCACCCTTGGGCTCTGCCGTCGCACGCAATTCCGTGACAAAGCGATAGTCTGGCCCAAGTGCATCCAATGCAAAAGCCGCCGTCGGCAGCTTGGCGACAGAGGCAGGCGCGAAGGTACGATCGGCGTTCTGAGCATCCAGCACGCGGCCTGTGGCAAGGTCCACGAGCATCCAGCCGGATACGCCGGTCAGGCCAAGCTCTGCGCGGATGTCAGTGCCCTTGCGCGGCCCCGGAAGAAGGCGTGCCTGCTCCTCGGCAAGAGCGACGGGTGGCGCGGCACTCAAGACAAAGCCCACTACAACAGCAAGCAGGGCCACACAAAATCGACGAAATGGTCGCATCAAACCCTCGCTTCGCATCCGACCCCGTTATCGGACTGTCGCAGATAGCCCAGCCGCCTGCAAGCGCACCCAGGGCCGCAGGGTCAACTTACGCCCAACCGCCCTGTCCGCGGATCGCCGTGGAGGATCTATCCGACATGGGTCCTGTCAACAGGCACCATCCCGCCCGCCCATCGCGGCCAAGCATGGTCGCCGCAGAGGCGGGCCGGCGCAAATGTTCATACGCGCGCGCAGCGGGACTGAGACCCGCCGCCAGTTGCTGTCCGGGCCGGGCCAGAACCAGAAGTGGCCATGTCTCGATAATCCAGCGCCATCCCTGCCACTGATGAAAGCTCGCCAGATTGTCCGCACCCATGACCCAGACGAAGCGCACACCGCGATGACGCTCGGCCAGATGTATCATGGTGTCGGCCGTGAACGCCGTCGGCAGACGACGCTCGACATCACTGACAACAGCACGTGGATGGGTCAGGATTGCGCGGCATGCCTGCAAGCGCTTGTCGAGATCCGCAGGGCCATTCTTCTTCAACGGATTACCCGGAGAGACCAGCCACCACAGCCAATCCAGCTCGGCCGCCCTCAACGCCCATTCCGAGATATGAACGTGCCCCTGATGCGGCGGGTCGAAAGACCCTCCGAGAAGGCCGATACGCTGGCCTGGCACCGCGAGGGGTGTGTTCCGGATCATGTGCGCCTTTCGTGGACACGGGCGGGCATGTGGACGCGGCGCGCGAGACCTGTCAACCACGAGGCTCCGTTGCAGGTCAGATCAGCAACAGTTAGAAGTCTGCGAATGCTCGATATCTCCGTAGATACTGCCGACCCGGAAAGCGCAGATGCCGTTTGGTGTCTGGCAGAGTACTATGCGCTGCTCAGCGATGCGATGGGCACTCCGTTCGAGGTGAGCAAGAGCCTTGATCCAGACCGGAATGCCCTGCGTCCGCCGCAGGGCGGGTTCTGGGTCGCCCGGCAACAGGGCGCGCCAGTCGGGTGCTGTGGGCTGAAAGGCAACGGGTCGGAGACAGGCGAGATCAAACGCCTCTGGATCGCCGAAAGCACGCGCGGCAAGGGCCTCGCAACACAACTGATGAAGACGGCCGAAGACGAAGCCCGCACGCTGGGAATGACCAGACTCAGGCTTGACACAAACCGCACGCTGACAGCCGCAATTGCGATGTATCACCGGCTGGGCTGGACCGAGATACCAGCGTTCAACGACGAGCCCTATGCGCACCACTGGTTCGAGAAACAGCTCTAGACACAGTCATCAGGCGTCAGTTCAACGGTGACACCGGGGAAACCAGATCCGGGTCCTGCCCCCCACGCGCCAGCATCGCCTCGCCAATCTGACGGAAGGCGCCGCGCCATGCCAATTGCATTTCCCGGTTGAACCGCGCGCCCAGTCCTGCTCGGAGGGTATCGATCAGCGCCTCTTCCATGGTGTGATAGGCGGCGGCATTGATGGACATGGCCGCGTGACCATCAGCCAGCAGTGCAACTTCGCGTTCCAGATCATCGGGCGCGTCCAGATGGTCGGTGATGACGCGAATTGCAGACATGAAGCGCATGCCCTGATCGGTCAGATCCTCTCTGAACATCGCGCGTAATGCAGGATCACGGCGGAACAGGTCTTCATAGAACTTCGGCGCCACGCGTTCGATCTCGGACTGAAGCCACCGCATGCTTTCGCGGATATGGGCGATCTCTTGCTCGGTCAGGGTCATGGTCTGGCTCCTTGGCTGTGATCGGTGTCTAGGTTGCGCCGGGGGCCAGGGATTCTCCTTGATCGAAGTCAAGACAGGCCAGACCTGCTGCTCGTCGTCCGTTCCCGCTGTCTACGGCGGCGCAGTGCGACCACGGTCCATCGGCGCAGGCACCTTGGCGCGTTGATGGTCTTGAGATGCCGCAATCGTCTCAGAAGCGATTTCCGCCTCCGTTTTGCGAAAGCCTCCGGAGTATAGTGATCTGGAGAATTGTAACCGATCTGGTCCAGCGTTTCAGAGACATGATTTGGACCATCTGGATGGTGGCTGACTAACAGTCGGGCGAACGCCAGTTCCCGGCGCTTGCAGACTTGCTCAACGCGGAAACGTATCTCCTCCGCATAGCCAATCCCGCAGTGCATCAGGCGTGCATGGCAGGTCTCGTGCACGATCGTTGAGGCAATGTCCTCAATGGAAGAGCCGCTGGCGTGATCGTAGCTCAGCCAACAAGCTTTCCGCTCGTGATCATACCATCCCCAAGCCGCGTCCGGTTCAACGACAATGATCCCACCATCGAGCAGACGCGTGATCAGACGATGTGTTCGGGGATCTACGTTGTTAATGAGATCAAGGGCAGCGGTGATGTTGTGCAACCTCACACACTCTTCATCACTGTCCGTGCGGATTAGGATGCCGCAGTGTTCGTGCCTGTCAAGCAAAACGCTCCAGAACAGGTGGTTCAACAGCCGGTACAAAGCTCTGCGCAACACCCAGCCACCCAATCAGATTGCCTTCCCAATGTCCCCTGTGTATTCAGGCGCCAACTCACCCGCAACGAGAGAAAACTCCCATGGCCAGCTACCAGTATGTCTACCACATGGACGGCGTCTCCAAGACCTATCCCGGCGGCAAGAAATGCTTCGAGAATGTCCGGCTGTCCTTCCTGCC
>JBGCFK010000415.1:0-3136 GCA_045106875.1 Paracoccaceae bacterium
GACGCGAAGTTTTGGGTAGACCCCTTCTAGCGTGAAGCTGCCCAAGGCATCTGTGCCCGCAGCAAACGCGTCCTGATCGGTGAAGATCGACACAACGGTCTCACCCTCACCAGTCGCCCAATCGAGATAGAAGTCTTCCGATCCTTCGATCCTGACCCGGTCCACGCGGTTTGAAAGATTGCGGATGGTGTCACCATCCAGATCGGCAACGCTGCCGATGAACACATCGCCAACGGCGCCATCCAGATCGAAGCGGTCTCCTGCATCGCTGCGGCCACCATCAATGACATCCGCGCCGAGCCCAGCCCGGATGACGTCGCTACCGCCACCGCCCGTTATCGTGTCTGCCCCATCCGACCCGAAAATTGAAAGGCCGTCGGTCAATGCGTCAAGTCCGGTAAAGCTCATCGGGCCATTGAGAACGACTTCCAGCGCCAGAAGAGAACTCGCGATCTGCGTGCCAAAGCCAATATCGTTCCCGGCATTGGGACCGTCTTGCAGATTGCTTTTCCGCGCGAGCCCGGACAGATCAAATAGAAACGGCTTATCTGTGAAAAGCGCGTTCATATTGAACGGCCCCCCGGAGAGAGACAGCGTCACATCTCCGTCGCCTGTCAGCTGCAACCGGTCGAAGTCAGCCAAGTCAGTCGCGGCGGTCTGCACGCGTTTCTGCGCGCCATTTTCTGACGTGACACGCAAGGTCTCGAACCCGCTAAAGCGCGCGGCGTGAGACGTCAGATCGAGACTTCCGGCCTCCAACAAATCCCGTCCCGCGCCGGCCGCAAAGACCGAAAGTGCACTTGGTGACGCATCAGTCGCAAAAGCATCGCCGAGTTGTACGATGTCGCGGCCAGCCCCGCCATTCAGCACTGCCGTCGTGTCAGTTATGACATGCACAGCAGTGCTGTCGCCAAAGGTGCTGATGCGATCGAGGCCTGCGCCGCCATCAATAAAGTTGTTTCCTGCGCCATCGTTCAGTTGGTCTTCGCCATCACCGCCGTAAAGCGTGTCGTCACCGGCCCCGCCTTCGATCAGGTCCGCGCCCGCTCCTCCGTCGATGGTATCGTTGCCCTCGCCGCCTCGGATCGTGTCATCGCCACCGGCGCCCGCGATCACATCGTTGCCGTCGTCACCCCGGATCCTGTCGTTGTCCGCACCACCAACAAGTTCGTCGTCGCCTGCACCGCCGTTGATCGTGTTAGCACCTGCGCCACCGATGATCTGGTCGTTACCGCCCGCGCCATCAAGCGTGTCGTCACCGGCCCCGCCTGTGATCAGATCTGCCAGTTCTGTTCCAAGAACCAGATCATCTCCGGCACCGCCATTTGCCATCCCGCCGCGGCCGTCGTCGAAACGCTCATCAAGGGAAAGGCGCAGGATATCGTCAAAGTCGGTGCCGACGAGGATAGACCGGCCACCCACATCTCCCCCTTCATCACGCAACACGTCCCGCTCTGCGCTTTTGGCGATAGGCAGAAAGACCAGTTCTGACAGCGAAGTGTAAAGCTCTTTGTAGATTTCTACGATCTCATTGAGGAGATCGGTGAGCGGATCAAGTATCGCTTCGATAGTATCCCGATTCGGACCAAGGATCGCCGCAACAGCGTCATCGATCGCGTCATCAATGGCATCGGTCACGATCTGCTCCAGTTTCGCGATGCCGAGGGCTGTTTCAACTTTCGCGATGGCGTCGTTGATCCACTTGCTGGGGCCAGCGAACAGATCAAACAGCGGTTGTGTGGCGTCCTGAAATGCCTCGAGGACTTTCACCACAGATTCCAATGGGCGCGTTAGCCCGTCCAATGTATCTGTCTCAAAGCCGGGGATTTTATCGAGGACACTGTCGATCAGATCGAAGAACTCTGTGAACTTGCCACTCAGGAATGTCTTGAGCTGGTTAATATCGTCGAGTTCAAGTTCGTTCAGGATCTCATGGATTCGGTCGAACGCGGCCTGCGCATCGCGCCAGCTTGATTGGCGTTCAACGACGCGGGCCTCAAACGCGGCAAGCGCAGGCGAGAGGTCGATTTCGATCTTATGCGGCGCAGGGGCTGTCGTTGTTTGGGGTAAATCAATTTGATCCGGGGCCAGGTCTGCCTCGAGCATCGTCGCGACCTCTTCCCACGTATCTCCTTCGGTGGACGCGCCGACCTTTGCAAAATTGATCAAATCCGAGGTGTGGACGGCCACTTCTCGGGCGTCTTCGATCCTTTCATAGACCTTCAGGACCTGCTTGAGTGCAGCTTCCTGATAAAGGGCGGCCTGATAGATCTCTTCCAAGACATCACCTGAAAGCTCGGCGCTCCTTTCGCCAGCTTTGACAATATTTCGGACTGTCGGGTGCGGTATGGCGAGTAGCTTTTCGAGAGTCCTTTCGGTGGCGTCCCCGGCGCGAATGGATGCTTCAAGTACCTGCTTGGCTTTCTGGACTTGCTTCAATTGATCTTCGAGTTTCGTTTGCGTGAACGGAAGCTTTGCAAAAATTGTGCTCTCTGCGGCACCTTCGGCTTCGTCGAGAAGAACTTCGGTAATTGTGCCCCACGGGCCATTCGCTTCAAAATCACCACCAACGACATCTCGGATGATCGCGGTGGTTTCGCGTGCTTCGCCAGCCAACAATTGAAATCCGCTCAGTGAAAGGGTCACACTTGCCATTGGTCGTCCTCCATAAAATAGACTGGTGCGGGCCGACCCATCCTCTGAGAGCTGGGATCACTCACGCAAAATGTGGTGAAAGTTTACGTAAGGGCAACGGATAGGCTATGGTGGAAAACCACTATTCTACCATAAAGTTTTATTTCTTACAAAACAGATACTTAACGGATATACTAGGCAAACCATGGACGCGCCGGAACGGCTTATCTGTTTGGGCGCGCCGCGATCGCAATTTTTCTGTGGCTTCATTGGATGCCCTCTGAGCGCAAGGCTTCTGAACTTGTTTCAGGCCTAACTCATGTAGCTGATGAAGCGGTCCCCAAAACCCCGGGCCTAAAAGGCAACAACGATGCGATGCATCATGAAGTTTGGGCTGACAGCAGTCATCGGGAGTGATTGCGCGGGCCGGTGGCAGGGCATCTTGCGCAAAAACCACGCGCTGCATTGCCGCAAGTCAGTTGTGAGCTCGTACCTACCAAGG
>JBGCFK010000416.1:0-4256 GCA_045106875.1 Paracoccaceae bacterium
GATCGCGGCGTGATGCTGACCGGTGGCGGCGCGTTGCTGGGTGATCTGGATCTGAGCCTGCGCCAGCAAACCGGTCTGGCGATCTCGGTTGCTGAGGAGCCGTTGCACTGCGTGGCACTGGGCACGGGCCGGGCTTTGGAACATCTCCATATTCTCGACCACGTCATGAAGAGCGCAAACTGAGGCGGGCAAGCACGGAGAACTAGGCAGTGGCAAACACGGCCGCCAACCCGGACAAGGCCTTCACCAGGATCGTCAACCGGATCCTGCTGGGAATAGTTGTGGCCGTGTCACTGGTTTTGCTGATTCTCTGGCGCACTGACAATCCCAGACTTGAGCGCGTTCGCATGAGCGTTGTTGATACCGTTGCACCCTCCATGGAGTGGGTGAACGGCCCGGTGGACTTTGCCTGGAATCTCGGGCGCGACTATCGCAGCTTCATGAATCTTCAGGATCAGAACCGCCGTCTGCGCCGCGAAATCCAATCGCTTCGCGCCTGGCGCGAGCAGGCCAGATTGTTGGAGGAGGAGAACGCTCAACTGCGTGCTCTGAACAATGTTCGCCTCGCCGCAAGAACCACATTCGTCACTGGCGACGTATTCGCAGACTCGGGTGGGCCGTTTCTGCAGGCGGCATTGGTGAATGTAGGCCGCGAAGACGGTGTAGCGGACGGGGCTGCCGCAGTCGACGGATCGGGTCTGGTCGGTCGCGTCGTCGGCGTTGGACAACGCGCCTCACGCCTGATGCTTTTGACGGATTTTTCAAGCCGCGTGCCAGTGATCATCCAGCCAGGCGCACGCCGTGCAGTCCTTTCCGGCGATAGTACTGATGCACCCAAGCTTGAATTTCTCGATGGTACCGATCGCGTCCAGCCCGGCGACCTGATCGAGACGTCCGGTGATGGCGGGGTATTTCCTCCTGACCTTCCAATCGGCCGCGTTGTTGCGACGCAGGGTGGAACCTGGCGTGCCGCTCTGCTGGCGGACTACTCGCGGCTCGAGTTCGTAAGACTGCTTCGCTACAACCCCGATACTGTGATCGATAACCCAGGCGATCTCGTACGGCCAGATGGGATGAGCCCGGCAGCGCAAGACCCTGCGCCTGGCGGTAATTCCGGTCCGGTTGCAACAGGCGAGGCACCAAACTGATATGGAACTGGTCGAGTATCTCTCGCTCTCACGGATCGCGCGCGTCGTTCTGCTGCTTGGTCTGGGGCTGCTCGCAATATATGCAGAAGCCGCGCCCATGGGTCTCAGCGCAACGGCGCGGCCGTCACCCGATCTTTTGCTCTGCCTTGTTGCCTACTGGGCGCTGCGACGCCCCGGATCCACACCGATCGTGGCCGTGTTTGCCCTTGGGCTTGCACGGGACCTACTGACGGACGTGCCCGTGGGCGCAGGTGCGCTATCGCTGGTGATCATGGCCGAAGTGTTGAAGGCATGGCGTCTGGCAATCTCACGCGCGATCTTTCCATTAGAATGGGCCGTTGTCGCACTGGCCGCACTGGCTGTTGCTGCGCTTCAATGGATACTTGTCGTACTGACATTCGCACAACCGCCTTACGTGATGTCGCTCCTTCACCAAAGCCTTTACACGGCTGCGATCTATCCACTGATCATGCTCACCCTGCGATGGGGCTTGCGGGTTACATGGCGAAAACGCGAGGTCCCGGCATGAACCGCCGCGGTCATCTTTTCGGAGGACAACAAAGCCCGCGCCTGCCGATCACACGGCGCGGCTTTGTGCTGCTGGGCGCCCAGCTTGCAGTGGCAGGTGCGCTCGGTTGGCGGATGCGGCAACTGCAGGTGATCGAGACCGACCGCTATCGTCTGCTGGCCGAAGAGAACCGCGTCAACATGGACGTCATCGCACCTGCTCGCGCGGCCTTGTTTGACCGCAACGGTGCGCCTCTTGCGATCAACAACACCAACTACCGCGTGGTCATGGTCCGTGAGCAGGCAGGAGATGCCGAGGCCATGCTCGATCGCCTGAGCCGCCTGATCAATATTCCAGACCACCAACGTCGCCGCGTGCTGAAGGAAATGAAGCACAAATCCGCCTTTGTGCCTGTCGCAGTTATCGACCATCTCAGCTGGGAAGAATTCGCCAAGATCAATGCAAACGCCCCTGCCCTGCCGGGGATCCACCCTGAGGTTGGTCTGTCGCGCCACTATCCGCATGGCGAGCTGACCGCGCATGTGATCGGCTATGTAGGTCGTGTGACCCAGCGCGACCTCGACCGGATTACGGAACGCGGCGAAACGCCGGACCCTGTTCTGGCCATGCCAGACTTCCAGATCGGCAAGACAGGTATTGAGCGCGGCATTGACGACCAGCTGCGCGGCGCTGCGGGCTCGCGGCAAATCGAGGTCAACGCCGTAGGCCGGGTGATCCGTGAACTTGACAGAACAGAGGGCGTGGGCGGCGAGGATCTGCACCTGACACTCGACCTGCAGCTTCAGCGGTACAGCCGAGAGCGCCTCGGCGAGGAAAGTGCAGCCGCCGTGGTGATGGATGTGCGCTCAGGCGATGTGCTGGCAGCAGCCTCGAACCCGACTTACGATCCGAACCCATTCGTGCTTGGCATCACCCAGACTGCATATGACGCACTGCTGAACAATGATCACAGACCCCTGCACAACAAGTGGGCCTCGGGGATGTATCCTCCTGGTTCCACCTTCAAGATGGTGGTTGCACTAGCTGCTCTGGAAGAAGGCGTGGTTGCACCGGGAGAGACCGTGTTCTGTCCTGGCCACCTGCAACTGGGCAAACGCAAATTTCACTGCTGGCGGCGCGGGGGGCATGGCTGGGTCGGCCTACGCAAAGCCATCGAACAGTCCTGCGATGTCTATTTCTACGAAATAGCACGGCGCGTCGGCATCGAAAAAATCGCAGCCATGGCGCACCGCCTTGGCCTTGGTTCTGCTCCTGAGATCCCCGTGGCAGCCGTGAAGGGCGGTCTGATGCCCTCGAAGGCCTGGAAACTTGAGAATCGCGAGACCGACTGGCTGGTGGGTGACACTTTGAACTCAGGCATCGGCCAGGGCTTTGTCTTGTCGACGCCCATGCAGCTTGCGGTGATGACGGCCCGGCTTGCGACAGGTCGCGAAGTCCAGCCTCGCATGATCCGCGCACAATCGGGTCAACCTCTGCCGGTCGTAGACGCGCCCGACCTGGGTCTGCGTCAGGATTTCCTGCGGATGGTGCGCAGGGGTATGTTTGACGTCGTGAATTCTCGTCGAGGCACGGCTTACAAGGTGCGGGTGTCGGATGACGACTTCCGCATTGCCGGCAAGACAGGAACCTCGCAGGTCCGCAATATCACCGCGGCCGAGCGCGCACGGGGCGTGTATCGCAATGAGGACCTACCTTGGGAGCGCCGGGATCATGCATTGTTTGTCGGCTATGCGCCTGCGGACAATCCTCGCTATGCTGTCTCGGTAGTTGTCGAACATGGCGGTGGCGGATCCAAGGCCGCAGCTCCAATCGCGCGGGACATTCTGGTAAAGGCACGCGAGTTTGGCGCCGACAGTGAGATCCCTGCCGGTCAGGGTTCATTGCCTCTCAAAGACCGCAAGGCGCCGACATGACCTTCTATCCGAACGCGCCGCAGCAAGGCCTCAGCCTTGTGCAAAAGCTTTTCCGACTGAATTGGGCGCTGGTCCTGTTGATCTTCGCAATCGCAGTCACTGGGTTCTTGATGCTCTATTCCGTTGCAGGCGGTGATATGGAGCCTTGGGCCGGGCGGCAGATGGCACGGTTTGGTGTGGGACTGGGGCTGATGCTGGTGATCGGGCTGATCGATATCCGATTCTGGCGCTGGTTCTCGCCAGTCGCCTATCTTGGCGGGCTGGCATTGCTGGTCGCTGTTGAGTTTATCGGTGTGTCAGGCGGCGGCGCGCAACGCTGGCTGGATCTCGGCCCACTGCAGTTGCAACCGTCGGAGCTGATGAAAATCGGCCTGGTGATGGCGTTGGCCAGCTACTATGCGTGGCTAGAGAACGATCGTGTCAGTCATCCGCTTTGGGTTCTGCCTCCGCTTGTGCTGGTCGCAATTCCGATGCTGCTGGTGCTGAAACAACCGGATCTGGGCACAGCCCTGCTGCTTGGTATGGGCGGCGCACTGGTCATGTTCCTGGCAGGCGTCAGCTGGTGGTACTGGGGCACGATCCTGGTACTGGGCGGATCGATCATCTTTGCGGTGTTCGAGTCGAAAGGCACTGACTGGCAGATCCTGAAGGACTATCAGTACAAAC
>JBGCFK010000417.1:0-2842 GCA_045106875.1 Paracoccaceae bacterium
ATGTCCACGTTTAGGCTGTTGGAAAGTAACGACTAGGGGAACATAGATCGGAGCCCTTCCACCAATGTACTGACCGCAGTCAGCGCAGATTCCTGAAGGAAAGTCGATTGCTACACCGTACTCGTAGCAGTCATCCGTCCACCCGACGCGGAGAATTTCAAACAGTTTGTCTTCCAGGGGGCGGCCTAAGCCCGTGCCAAACAGCGCATCTAAGTATATAGTCCGTCGAGAAAGTACCGACACATTTCCTTCGCGATCTTCGACGAGAGCGTCGAGCGACCGATCATGCGCTGCGTCGAAGTCACTCTTACTGAGTGGGCTTATTGTCCCCATCTCTCGCCAACGCCTCGCATTCTCGGCGGCATCCGGGGGCAGCTTGGCCTCGTCGCCGTAGAGGAAGACCTCGACCTCCCAGCCGCGTTGATGCAGCAGTCGGGCCACCACGAAACCGTCGCCGCCGTTATTGCCCGGACCGCAGAGGACCACGGCGCGGTGGGATGTGGTCGCAAGCTCGGGGCGCCATTCAAGGATTGCGTCAACGACGCCTCTGCCCGCACGCTCCATCAGTTCGAGGCCGGTGACCGCGCCTGAATCAATCGCGGCCTGCTCTAGGCTACGCATCTGCGCGGCCGTCAAAAGTTCGGTCACAGGTTTATTCTCCTAAACGCACCGAACACTATCAGGCGTTGTGACAGCGATGGGTCAACCAGAACCAGGCCAGTTTTCTGCTCATAATACCGGCATGATGCACAAATTCTCACCACCGGGAATGGTGCAGTTTTGCTCAGGTTTGACGCGAACGTTCGTGCTTTTCATTTGATATCAATGACATGGCAAACTGGCACGCCCCCTGCAAAGCGAAAGGTTAACCCCGCTACAAGGGGTGGTTCGGCGTTTGGCACGAATGCCAGATCCGGACGGGCCATCGGAGGAGAACACAATGAAAAAAGTCGAGGCTGTCATAAAGCCGTTCAAGCTCGACGAAGTGAAAGAGGCGCTGCAGGAGATCGGAATTCAGGGTCTGAGCGTTCTGGAGGCCAAGGGTTTTGGCAGGCAGAAGGGACATACGGAGCTTTATCGTGGCGCAGAATATGTCGTGGATTTCCTGCCCAAGGTGAAAATCGAGGTCGTCGTCGACGACAGCATGCTCGACCAGGTCACTGACGCCATCGTCAATGCGGCCAAAACGGGCAAGATCGGTGATGGAAAGATATTCGTGACCAATGTCGAACAGGCCATCCGTATTCGCACATCCGAGCACGGCCCGGACGCACTCTGACGCACAAGTATATGAAAAACCAAACTTACTGACTGGAGAGGGACTTAACATGACCACACCTGCAGACCTGGTGAAGAAGATCAAGGACGAAGAAATCGCGTATGTCGATATTCGTTTCACCGACCCGCGTGGCAAGATGCAGCACGTTACGGCGATCTCGGACCTGATCGATGAAGACTGGTTCGCCGATGGCTGGATGTTTGACGGCTCTTCTATCGCTGGCTGGAAGTCCATCGACAAGTCGGACATGAAGCTGATGCCCGATTGCGAAAGCGCGCAGATCGACCCGTTCTACGCCGAGAAAACCATGTCGGTCTTCTGCACGGTGTGTGAGCCGGACACAGGCGAACTCTACGATCGTGATCCGCGCGCGACGGCTCAGAAAGCCGAGCAATACCTGATAGATAGCGGTATCGGTGACGTTTCGTACTGGGGTCCGGAAGCCGAGTTCTTCCTGTTCGACGACGTCCGCTTTTCGGTCGATATGAACAAGGTCGCCTACGAAGTGGATGCGCAGGACGCATCGTGGAACTCGGGCGCCGAGTTCGAGATGGGCAACATGGGCCACCGGCCTGGCATCAAGGGTGGCTACTTCCCTGTAAACCCGACGGACGCAGCACAGGATATCCGCTCGGAAATGCTCTCGACCATGGCGCGCATGGGCATGAAGGTGGACAAGCACCACCATGAGGTTGCGCCCTGCCAGCACGAATTGGGCTTGGTTTTCGGGACGTTGACGCATCAGGCTGACATGCTGCAGATGTACAAATATGTGATCCACAACGTTGCGCACGCCTACGGCAAATCGGCCACCTTCATGCCGAAGCCAATCGCAGGTGACAACGGCACCGGGATGCACGTGAACCAGTCAATCTGGAAGGACGGCAAGCCACTCTTCGCAGGTGACCAGTATGCCGACCTGTCCGAGGATGCGCTTTACTATATCGGCGGTGTATTGAAGCACGCTAAGGCATTGAATGCTTTTACAAATCCGCCAACGAACTCGTACAAGCGCCTGATCCCGGGCTTCGAAGCACCCGTGCTGCTGGCCTATTCGGCGGCCAACCGTTCCGCGTCTGTGCGTATTCCATGGACGGACAGCCCGAAGGCAAAGCGTGTCGAGACCCGCTTCCCGGATCCAGCTGCGAATCCGTACCTGTGCTTCTCGGCACTGATGATGGCAGGCCTTGACGGGATCCAGAACAAGATCCATCCGGGCGAAGCTGCAGACAAGGATCTCTACGATCTGCCACCAGAAGAACTGGCGGGGATTCCAACGGTTTGTGGGTCCTTGCGCGAAGCACTGGGTGCTCTGGAGGCCGACATGGACTTCCTGACCAAGGGCAACGTGTTCACGACCTCCCAGATCGAGGGCTACATGGAGCTGAAATGGGAGGAGTGCTACACCTACGAGCACTGCCCGCACCCGGTTGAATTCCAGATGTACTACTCCTGCTGATCCTCCCTTTGGCTGTGAGTTGACTCGGCCCCGCGTCTTCGGACGCGGGGTTTTTTCGTGTCAGGCGGCGGCCATACGGGCCTATGGCATCCGTACCGCAAGCG
>JBGCFK010000418.1:0-12871 GCA_045106875.1 Paracoccaceae bacterium
GCGAGGCGGCGGAAACGGAAGAGGGCAATTGACGGTATGGCATAAGGATCGTGAAACCGGGTCGGGGAAACCAGCTTGCGACAGAGTGCTTCGAGCACGTGGTTCTGAATCGGACCTGACCCGCTAACACCATACGGGCCAGCGGCATGTGCAAAGGCCGCGCAACAGGCCGAACACATGTCAGTACCCGAACCGATGCTGAAGACCGGCCAATTTACCTCTTGCGTTTTGGGCGTCTACACATGTCGCAAAGTCTGCCTGTCGATACAGCAACGCCGTTACGCGGTTATCTTCCCGGCCCAAATGCTTTGCACCCATGTCGGCTTTCCATTGAACGAGCCATCCTTCCACCAAGACGACTGCGTTCAAAGGGGTGGGTCCGCTGGCATCCAAGCCTAGTCATTGGTCATTAAATCGTCGATCGAACCCGGAAGTGATGCAGTAAACTGCGCGACGCGATCGGAGTGGGGAACTTCGAGCGTCTGCTGAGTGAGCGCCCAGACACGTTCGCCAAATGCTTTCAGCAAATCGCTCTCGTCCTTGTCAGTCTGCGGACGTACAACGACGGTGTCGCGCGTATATGTCGGCACATAGCCATCCACCTTTGTGGCCTGCTCTGGCGCCTTGAATGCAGATCCATCGCGCACGGCCTCGATGTTCTGCTTGATGATCCGCCGCAGCATCGTGACGCCCTGATCACCCTTGTTGAGATTCCAACGCTGGCTATGGGCAATGGGTCCCGATCCGGCAATAGCCTCATAGTCGCCGGGAAATCTCTGACGCTCTTTATACGGACGCTCATCCTCGGTCTGGCCGACGAAGTCTATTTTGCCTACGCCAACCTGACTTTTGTTACCGTTTCCGGCCCGGTCCAGCGCGTGGTTGAAGTAGCGCCATCCGATCATTTGGGTGTTGACGTCATCAATTGGTCGCATCCAACGGGTCAGGCTGGAGCCGAGAAAGCGCTCTTCGTCGTCCGCTGTCAACCAAAGTGCGCCGGTTTGGTTCATGTTCGGCAACATTACATCGGTGGTGCGTACCCAAACCTGATCTTTCCACCGACGCACGTTGAGATTGATCATGCCAAGCGGGGTCTCGAGGTATTGCAGCACCGGCAATTCGCCCCAGGATTCCGAGAACTGAACGCCGCTGACCCTTGTATGCAGGAAACATGAATGGATCGGGTCCTGCGTGTTATCCAGCACTTGAACCCAGTTGCAGGGGAAGTGTAGCGAGAAGGGCACCATCTCGGTGTCGGGCTGGTCGTAGCTGTCGAACAGTGGAAAGTCGGGTGTGCCGTCCGGTGGCCCCATATAGGCAAAGACGATGCCTCGATACTCGTACGTCGGATAGGCCGCGTGGCAGAGCTTTTCCTTCGCGCGGGAAGTCGGATCGTTCGGGGTATCCAGGATCTCCCCGTCAACCGCGAAATGCCAGCCGTGATAGCAGCAGACGATACCTTGGTCGGTGGTCAGACCGTACTCCAGTGAGGTGCCGCGATGGCTGCAATAGCGGTCAAGCAGTCCGATTTCGCCAGCTTTGGTGCGGAAGATGACAAGATCTTCGCCAAGCATCGTGACTGGTTTCGGAAGCTCGCCAATTTCCTGGGTTAGACACACTGGTTGCCAGGTGCGCCGGAGATATTCGCCCCCAGGCGTTCCCGGAGCGACCTCGACCAGTTCCCGATCAATCGCCGGTGTGTGCGAGCGGAAATAACCGCCAAATCTCCGTTGCAAATGTGCGGTTCGCGCTGTGTCAGCCATGAGTGTTGCCTACTGTTCATTCATGATGGAGGATTTCGTACATCTGTTGAGGTGCGCTACCGGCTTCAAAGGTTGCAATACCCAAAGGCTGGGAGCCCATCGAGAAAAGACGCCCAAGCACTGGCCATGCGGTCAGGACAGGCTCGAGCTCCGGAAAAATATCGACGCAGAGACGTCCATCTGCCCAGAGTTTCCTACCGTCCAAACGGATCGTGGGATCGAGGACCATCCAGCAGATCTCGCCGGGCGCATAGGCGCCGCAAGTATGAAAATGCAGGAAGCGGGGTGACGTGAAAATCGTATTCGACCATCGGTCAGGATCGTCTGTGAACCGCCCATGGAACGCCGATGCCGGGTGCAGGCCTGCATGCCAGGAGTGAACGACAGCAGGGTCAATCTCGAAAAGCCCGGCGACGTGAGCGTAGTGGTTCTGGATGGACCGCACAAGATCAGGCGCACCATCGAAGCCAGTGATCCGACCACCGGAAATGCGCGCGAACGCAACACCGTCCAGCATCAGTGCGGCCGGTTCATAGCTATGAGATCCGGTGGGTATCAGGCAGCGGGTGAGAGCCACACGGCCTTCGAAGGTCGTCGCGGGCATCGGTTGGGGTACGCCCATCGGAAAACGGCGGACAGTGACTTCGCCTGTATCCCTGAACACCGGATCAACAGATCCGGTCACCTCCGTTCCCAGCGGGCAAGAAATCCGAATGGTCCTGCAGCCGAAAAGCAAGTCGTCGATTGCTGATTTGAGCGCCAGAAACGCTCGGTGATCAGCGCGACCGTAGGCACTGGCGAGCGCAGGCACATCTCTTGCGTAACTTACTATGACTGGCTTGTTGCTGGTCCGTGGTGCAAACCGATCCTGATCACCGATACGCGCCAGATAGACGACGCCATCGGAGCGTTCCAGTTTTTCGCCCAGGGCTGGCGGCGGTGGGGCGTCTGGTCCCCCAACCTCGACAATCTCTGGCAATGCACCGATCGCCCGCGCGGAACTTGCGACTACTTCGGCGATGGATTTGTCGTACCAGCCAAGCGACGGGTCCTCGTGCACGATCAGCAAGCGGTCACCTGCCTGGAATCCACCGCAATGGACAAGCATGTTGTGCGCACCGGCGAACGGGTCGTGTGTTATGGACGCGGCTTTGGTCATTGGCCTGCGCGATAGGCAAACGCCTTGCCAAATCGCCAGATGAGATAGTCGCCGCAGGTGATCGGCTCTTCTGCCCCGTGGGTACCAGCTCCGAAAACATCGCTCGCGTCGATCAAGGTCTCGGGGTCGGGATCGAAGGCAAGCACCAGAGACAAGCGCTCCTGTCCCGGGCTGTTGACGACCCGGTGCGGCGTCGACTTGTAGGCCCCCGCCGTCCACCGTGCGAGAAGATCTGCAACATTGACCACAAGCGATCCAGGAATGGGCGGGGCGTGTATCCAGTCGCCTGAAGTGTCTTGGACCTGCAAACCGCCAACATCGTCCTGACAAAGTACCGTGAGTACCCCAAAGTCCGTATGAGGACCGACGCCAAACTGCTGCTCACCGGAAACTGCGTCCTGCGGTGGGTAGTAGACGAACGATGCCCGGCTGAGCGGCCGCGAGGCGGTTTTCAGAAACGTATCCGGATCCCGACCAAGGCCAAGCGCAAAGCCACGCATCAGGTGGTGGGCGACATCATGAGCATGATGGAAATAGGTCATCGCATCCCGCTCCATCGCCGGCAGGCAGTCTGGCCATTGGTTCGGGCCGCGAAGCGGGTGATTGTCGGGAAGAACGCCTGATGCGTCCTGCAGGCCCCAGATATAGCTTTCCTTCAAATCGGCTTTGGCATCGTCCTGCATCTTTGCACCGCCAATGCCTATCCAGCCACGATGATGAGCAGAGACTGCCACCTTCTTCTTGTCCGCGGATGGCGATCGGAAGAATTGCAAGGCGGTCTGGCGTGCCGAGTCTATGGCTGACTCAGGTATCCCATGCCCCTTGATGTAGATGAATCCAAGTGAACGGCTGGCCGCATTCAGTGCCTTGGCGACACCAATCGGGTCTGTGCCATCGCGAAGCGGTGAGATATCGATGACCGGGATTTTATCTGCAGCCATCTGTTTGGCTTGGGCATAGGCCATGGTCGGATCCTTATGCTTGCGGGGTGGTCACTCCTCCGGGGTCGTGTCATCCGGGTAGAAACCTACGATATCGCCATCGGTGGTGACGCCAAGACCATTGAGGCTGCGGTTTACGTAGTTGAAGTAACAGATGATCTGATTTGCCTCGAGGATCTCGCCATCGTCGAGACCTGACGCGCGAAGCGCCTGAACGTCTGATTCTTGCATCTCACCGGGTTTCAGGGTGAGCTTCTCGGTATAGCACAGCAAAGCAAGCTCGCGACCCTCAAGGGCGTCTTCGGGGCAGCGGGCCTGAAGCGCCGCTTCGATACGGTCCGAACGCGCTTCGTCTCCGATCAGGTGACGCGCATTCTTCCAGTGGTTCGCCAGCGAATAGGGGCAATCATTGAGAATGGAAACATAGGAACTGATTGTCTCCTGAAGCCACATTGGCAGCGTGTTGGCGTCGTCATGCAAGGCAGCGCGGTACAGAACAACATGGCCGCGCATGGTATTTGGGCGCAGGGAGTGAACGCGCATCACATTGTCGACAGTCCCGTGCGGCGTCCGCGCGAGTTTCAGTATGTCCATCAACTCCGGGCTAGCCGCATCGTCCGGCACCATTTCGATCCAGGCGCTCATGATCTGAACTTCCCTGTATCGTTCCGATGGAAGCCCTCGTGTTCTGCCTGTCGCAACTCCCCCTCCTTCGTCGGACCCGCCAAGTGTATGATGAAAGACTAAGCATACCCGTTGCCATGCCTCCACAAAAATCAGAGCCCTTGACCCGGAAGATGCGGACTGCCCAAAGTTTGCGAGGGGTGTGCCACAGTCCGAATCAAACATTGGGGTGGTGCAGGCAACGGGTGCCCAGATGGCGGCCGGCCCTTAGCGGAAAGGTGACGAGCAATGAGACTTCTGAGAACCTGCCTGGGCGCAGCTTTGGCGCTGACCATGACAATCGGCGCGCATGGCGTAGCCTCAGCACAAAGCGTGGTCGATGACATCGTATCGAAGGGAAAGCTGGTGGTCGGGCTATCGACCTTTGTGCCATGGGCGATGCGCGACAAGAAGGGCGATCTGGTTGGATTTGAGATCGACGTTGCCAATCAGCTGGCCAAGGATATGGGAGTCGAGGTCGAATTTGTTCCGACTGCATTTGACGGCATCATTCCGGCTCTGCTGGCCAAAAAGTTCGATGTCATCATCACTGGTATGGTGGTAAAGCCGCAGCGCAACCTGACGGTCAACTTTTCCGACCCTTATGCATTTCTGACCGTGGGCATGGCCGCCAATACCGCGCTTGCCGAGGCCGATGGCCTCAAGACCATGGAGGACTGGAACAGCTCGAAGGTCACCCTGACCATCAAGCGCGGCACTGCACCTGGCGAGACAGCTGCGCGCCTGTTCCCTAAAGCGCGCGTGCGCCAGTTCGATGATGATGCACAAGCTTTGCAAGACGTTCTGAACGGCAATGCACATGCTTTCCTGACGTCCGAGCCGAAGCCCGCATACTATGTGATCGACAACCCGGACGTGCTCTATCACCCGTTTGGAGTCGGCCCGTTCGATCCATCAGCATCTGCATTCGCAGTACGCAAAGGCGACCCGGATGCCCTGAATTTCTTCAACAACTGGATCCAGTACCGCAAGCTTGATGGCTGGTTGGAGGCAACCCACAACAAGTGGTTCAAGGGCAGGGACTGGCTGGCTCAGGTGAAGTAATCCTGGCGCGAGCCCGGTCACAACAACATCCACCGAAGGCGGTGCCGCGCCTATGCGGGCCTCCCAGAAGCCGCTTCCATGGTGGCGGGCCCCATGGGTCGACGTGTTGCAGTTTCTGGTTCTGGCAGCCGCACTGGCGTGGTTTGCTTGGCGAGGCGCCAACGCCATCGACTATCGGTGGCAGTGGAGCCGCGTCCCTGCATTTTTCTACCGAGAAATCGATGGCGAAATCATCTGGGGACCGCTGATCTGGGGACTGCAAGTAACGCTGTACATCGCAGCCTGGGGATTGGTTCTGACGCTTGCGATCGGTCTGATTGTAGTCATCCTGAGGCTGTCCGACTCTCTGTCTGGTCGCATCCTGGCACGGGTCTACCTTGAGACGATCCGCAACACACCACTGCTGGTTCAGGTGTCAATCTTTTATTTCGTGCTCCAGCCAATCCTTGGGATCAACAACCCGCTCTGGACTGGCATACTGTGCCTTGCGTTCTTCGAGGGGGCGTTTGCCTCTGAAATCATGCGCGCAGCGATCAACGCGGTGCCACGCGGGCAGTGGGAGGCCGCGCGCACCGTGGGTCTTAGTCAGATAGGAGCGTTCCGCTATGTCGGGTTGCCGCAAGCGTTGCCTTTAATGCTGCCCCCGCTAACAGGGATCCTCGTGAACCTGATCAAGCATTCGGCAATACTCAGTTTTATCGCGGTGTTCGAGCTCACTACCGAGGCGCGCAATCTTATCGGCGATACGTTCATGAGTTTCGAGATCTGGTTTGTCGTCGGCGCCATGTACCTTGCCATCACAATGACGCTTTCGGCAGGCGTTGGCTTGCTCGAGCGACGCATTGCACGCCGGAGGTAGACAGAGATGACACCTGGTTCCCGGCGTGCGCGGTTTCACTGGCTTGATCTTGTCGTGCTGGCAGCAGTTGCCGGTTTCGTGGTCTACGTGTTTTATCGTGTGGATTCGGTGCTTGTGTACCGCTGGGACTGGTCTGTCATTCCAGGATACCTGTTCCGTTGGGACGAAGAGACCGGCACCTACGCTGCCAACCTGCTGATCCGTGGCCTGATCACCACCATCCGCATCTCGTTCTGGGCGTTGATCCTGGCCTCGATCTTGGGCGTATTGATTGGGGTCGCCCGCACGAGTAACCGGCTGTTGCCGCGTCTGATCGGCTGGGGATATGTCGAGTTCATTCGCAATATCCCACCCGTACCGTTCCTGTTCCTGTTTTATTTTTTCATCAGCAGCCAGATCATACCCCTATTGGGGCTCCGAGATGCGATGGAGAGCTTGGGACCCAACGAACAGGCCGTGCTGACATTCCTGTTCGGGCCTGCCAATCTTATTGAGAACTTTGCGTCTGGCCTGATCAGTCTTGCCATGATGGCGGCGGCCTATGTCGCCGAGATCGTGCGTGCGGGCATCCAATCGGTGCCCAAAGGTCAGTATGAAGCCGGCCACAGCATCGGGCTTTCCCGTACACAGATCCTGCGCCAGATCGTTCTTCCCCAAGCCATACAACGCGTGGTTCCTCCGCTGGCCGGTCAATTCATCACACTCATCAAGGACAGCTCGCTGGTCGCACTGATCTCGATTCAGGAGCTATCGTTTCTGGCCATGGAGATTGCCATATCCGAACAACGCTTCTTCGAGGTCTGGCTCTCGGTGGGGTTGATGTATTTCATCGTATGCTATGCCTGCGCGCTCACCTTTGGGTGGTTGGAGCAACGCATGGGTCGGCATCTGCGATGAACGCGTGGTTGGAACTGAGGACGTCGAGAGATGAACACCAACACCAATGATCCCATCATTACGATGCGCGGCGTTGACAAATGGTTCGGTGACTACCACGCGTTACGCGGTATCAACCTGACGGTGCAACGGGGCGAACGGGTGGTGATCTGCGGTCCCTCGGGTTCGGGAAAATCCACGTTGATCCGCTGTATCAACCGCTTGGAACTTCATGAGGCCGGGGAGATCGTCGTCGATGGTGAGGTAACAGACGAGACGCCTGGAAAGAGTCGCGACATCGGCATGGTCTTCCAGCAATTCAACCTTTTTCCCCACCTGACTGTGCTGCAGAACTGCACCCTCGGCCCGATGAAGGCGCGACGGATTCCCAAGGCAGAAGCCGAGGCGACGGCGATGGAGTTTCTGGAAAAGGTACGCATCCCGGAACAGGCTCAGAAATATCCGAGCCAGCTGTCGGGTGGGCAGCAGCAACGCGTTGCGATCGCCCGTGCCTTGTGCCTAACGCCTAAAATCATGTTGTTTGACGAGCCGACTTCTGCGTTGGACCCGGAGATGATCAAGGAAGTGCTCGACGTGATGATCGATCTGGCTGGATCCGGCATGACGATGTTGTGCGTCACACACGAAATGGGCTTTGCCCGCACGGTCGCCGACACCATGATCTTCATGGACGAAGGCGCGATTGTGGAAACCAGCCCGCCAGAGGCGTTCTTCACCGCAGCGCAAAGTTCGCGGACACAACTCTTCCTCAGCCAGATCCTATCCCACTGAGCCGGGACCATCGAAAGCGGCAACCAATGCTGACACTTTATACCGTTCCCGAAAGTCTCTATTGCGCCAAGCTGCGCATTCTCCTGCGCCACAAGGGCCTGACCTGGCGCGAACTGCCGCCACCGGGCGGGTATGGTTCGGATGAGTACAAAAAGACTGTTCCATCCGGCAGCCTGCCTGCGATGATCGACGGTGATTTGTTACTGGCGGACTCCGAGGCGATTGCCGAATACTTGAACGAACGATATCCGGAACCTCCGATGTTAATGGGCGACGCCGCCAGCCGAGGCCTCATTCGTCAGTTGTCGCGATTTCATGATACGCGGCTGGAACCCGCCGTCCGGTTGTTGTTCCCACAGATGCGACCGGAACAGCGTGACCCTGGCATGGTGGATGCGGCAATGGCGTCGATAAGGATGCGTCTGACCCAGCTTGAACCGTTCCTCGCGGATACCCCATGCGCGGCAACCGGCCAAGGTCTAACCTTGGGAGACTGCGGTTACCCAATTTCATTTCGCTGGATTGAACGGCTCAGCGCCGAATTGGGAAGCCCAATTGCCTTGCCGCCCGCCGCTGCTGCCTATGAGATTGCACTCAAGGAGCATTCTTCAGTCTCGGAAGAGCTAGATGCATATAGAGCGAGCATTGATGCTTGGGTTGATCGTGTCACAATATCTCATTCGACCGTGCGGAAGAATTGACTCATGTAACGGCTTGAGGATCCGCGGCGCAGCGTTTGTCTGCTTCTGCTCAACTCAATCCGCAGCAGGTCGCGGGAGCATCAAGTTTTCAGGTGAACTGAACCTTCTGAGCCTGACTCGGCACTCATGATCAGTACGAGCATAGTGCACGGGCGCTCAGGCTCGAGACTTGGAAAGAAGATCTTGGCCTTTCAAGTCCTGGAGGCACTTTCGTCGCCTTGGAGGACACGGTTCTTGCAGAAACGATAACGCTGCTGGGCCCAGCAAGAAACCGGGCACCGTGGAAGGCCGCCCAACTTAGAAGGACGGCAAGCCATGAAATTTCTGCCAAGTCTCCTGATTGCGTCTGCGATCGCGGCGACGCCTGTAGTCTGGCACTACTCTCAGAGTTATTTTGCGCCTGCCGCTGTCTCAGACCGTGCACTCGAACACTCTGACGTGAGTTCTCCACAAATGGAATTTACGACGCTGCGTGATCAGGTCGCGCGGTTGGAAGCGCGGGTTGATGCGCTTGATGCGCGCAGTGCGTTAGGTCTGTCGCAGGATCCACGCGACGCAGCACTGAATGCTGGCGTCGAGCCCAAGCGCGATAGTCTCCAGGATTCCTTCGCACAAGTTGTGCTTATCGCGGCCAGACGCTCGGCAAATGAAGGATTGCAGCACGCGTCGTCCACATTTCTGAAGGAGCTGATAGGCTTGCCACGCCCAGACCTGTCGGACGAGTGTCAAGGTGCGACCAACACCAAGTTGCGTGAGTTGCTTGCGACTGAAAGCGTCGGGCCGATCCGTGCTCGCCTGGTCCGTCCGGCACTGATTTCCCTGCGTCAGGTGTTCAAGAACGTTCAGGTGTTCGAACCCGAACTCTATAAGCGGATCCAAAGTGCCGGATCGCTTTGCGTTCGTCGTGTCCGCGGCTCGACCAGTTCTGCCTCGGCCCATGCCTATGGTCTGGCTGTCGACATAAACATTGATGGTGTCTTGGACAGGCTGGCAGATGGCAAGACGCAGCTTGGACTGATCCTGCTTGCGGATTTCTTCAAGAAGGAGGGCTGGATCTGGGGTGCCGGGTTCACCCGTGAGGACTCGATGCATTTTGAGATCAGCCGTGGCAAACTTGAACAGTGGCGCAGGCTAGGTCAGATCTAACGATCCAGTGTTACCAGTCCCTGTCAGCCGCAAGGGCATATGCTGCACTGATCAAACGCTGGCATCTCTGCAACCAATTGCAACGAGGCGCTTAGCGACATCATCACATTCAGGAACGGTGCGATTGCCAGTTTCGGCGGAGAGAAGGCCATCGCCGCATTCAGACTGGCAGCATGTGCACCGGCGAGTTGTTCGCCCAGTCGGATGTCTTCCATCTTTGGCAGGATTGCCAGCTTTTGTTGCAGGGCAAGTGCAGGCATTGGCAGCGATAGCGGCAGCCTGCTCCACCACCGCATCGATGCGTCGATCTTCTGCCATGTCGCGGGTGAGAATGGGTCCCCAAACGCGGCATCAATCGTGGCCAGCGCCTCCAGTACCATTGCAAGTTTGGTCAGCATTGGCAGCGGGATCACAAGGCTGGGAGGCGACAGGTTGGCCATGCCGTTCAGCCGGTTCTGCATAGCCGACATCGCAGCTGTGTCACCCAGCGGGGGCAATGCAAGTGCCTCGTTCATTGCAAACAATGATGGCAGCCCAGCCAGCAGTTTGGCCATGTTCAGTTGAGGGCGAGACAGTGCGAACCGAAAGTTCGGAGACACAGGCGCCGCAGGCGGGGGCATCTCCATGCTCAGCGGGTCCAATCCCATTGCCTCGAGGTCGAGAACCAGCCGGGCGATCAGTGAGTAGTTCAAAAGGTTCGGCATGCTGAGGGTTGTCAACCAACCCAACCGTGGCCAGACATTGCGGGCAATGCTGTTGGCAGATTGTTCCATCTGGATTTCCAGCTTTGGCAAATCGCCAAGACTGAAGGCCCCTGTCATCATCGACAGTGATAGCGCAAGTTGAGCCATCGGCCCGCCACCCAACACGAGGTTTGGCAACCGCATGCTCTCAAGACCGGTCGCGATCTGAACATCCAGCCTGTTCTGCGGTAGCAAGGCCGGAACTGCGGCAGTCATGCGCAAAGACAGGGGGGGCGGGGCGAGAACCGGCAAGGCCACGTTCCACCGATTGCGGGCGGCACTTGCCGGAGCTTCGCAAAAGCAGGGCATCGGCTTAAACCTCTACGACGATGACGGAGATGTTGTCCGCACCGCCACCATCCAATGCGATCTGCAGCAGCGCGTTGGCGACAGTGTCAATCGTGCGGTTCGCCAGCATCGCTGCAATCACTGGATCAGTCGCATATTTCGTTAGCCCGTCCGAGCAAAGGAGGAACCTGTCACCCGGCAGAATCGCTCCGCGGCGTTTGTCGATGTCCAGCACAGGTCCGACACCGACAGCCCTGGTGATCTGGTTGGCGTGAGGGTGTTTATCCGCTTCAGCCCAAGTGATCTGTCCGGCCTCGACCAATTCACCTACGACCGAGTGATCGGCGCTCAACATTTGAAGCGCGCCATCCCTAAGCCTGTAGAGGCGGCTATCGCCTGCCCAAAGACAAAGAAAGTGCTCTTCAGCTATGAGAAGCACTACGGCTGTCGCACCGATGGTCGCACCGCCGCGACGCACGGCTTCATCCCGAATGTCCCCATGGGCCTGGTAGAGTGCAGTCCGGGTGTTGTTCATCAGTTCGGCTGGCTCAAGCCCACGCGGCAGGCCGTCGAGTGCGGCGATCACGGTTTGGCTGGCAACGTCCCCCGCCGTGTGTCCTCCCATTCCATCTGCAATTGCCCAGAGTCCCATCTCGGGCGCAGAGAGGATTGCGTCCTCGTTGACTTGCCGTACGTGACCCTTGTGGGTTCGGGCACTGAAACGACATTGCAGAGTGGTCTGGTCAAACGTCATCTTGCGCCTCGTTCTTTTTGCTGCGGGGACACCCAGCAGGGCGCATTCAAATCGAACAAAGCTTCTATCTCAGCGTTCTCTCTGGGAAGGGCGGATGTGATCAGAACGCGGCTTTGGCCGCCGACCAGGCTGACCCAAATGGCTGACCTTGCCGCCAGCGCGTTTGCGGCCAATGCTTCGGCCACAGAGTTCCCGGCTATAACAGCTGTGCTCGTGCCAACCGGTATCAGGCTGGTGGCGGGCTCTTTCATCGGTCGCGGGGCCTCGGCCAAAGCCGAAGCCAGCCCCGCAACGCTGGCGCTATCTTCCAACATGTTGAGTGCGATGGCCTCAAGTGTCTCGAAAGCCGACACCAATGCTGCATAGGAGGACCAGCACCCAGACCACAGCGCTGCATCACTCTCCGCTGCCAGACAAAGAGGAAACTGCCGGCCTACGCGATCGACGCTTGGCATTACCACGCCTGCGACGGCATTCAGGCCGCACAGCCCGGGCGCGATGGCGAAACGCCAGATCGGAGCTTCCAGATAGCAATTCTGCCAGCGATTGCCCAAAGCCTCACGCCCAGCGGGCAACACTGCCTGCATCCAGCGATCCCATGTTTCCACGAAATCCTGACTCAGATCAGAGCGGATAAAATCGCCGACAGCAGGCACCTTGCCATACCAGCCATATACGCACCTATCCGTCATCAGAGCGATCTCGGGCAACGGAAACCACTGATTACTGACCTGGTGAACGGATTCAGCGCAGATCCGGCACGGAGTTGGAAGATCGCGATCCGGCCCCCAATGTTGAACACCACCCGATTCCGGTCAGCGACATTGGTGCGCCGGACCTCGGCCGCATCAAGCAGCCGGAACCAGGCCCAGGGTCCGTCGCGGCCGATGGTGTTCTCGCGATCTGCCTTTTCCGGCGCGAACGCAACGCGCGTGCGCCCACCTGCATTCCCAGGCCAAGTGAGTGGCGTGACTTGTGGAGGCCCGTGGGCATAGGCAACGGGCTGCCCTTCGATGTCCAACGTGACCTGCTCGATATTGGGGTCAAGCGCCACGGGGGTCATGTCAAAGGTCACCGAGGGTAATCCTGGCGCGAGGAAGAAGCTGTCGCGGATATCCGAG
>JBGCFK010000419.1:0-11470 GCA_045106875.1 Paracoccaceae bacterium
CCCGCCTGCGCAATCCGACGAGCCCTATATCGACGCGCACGGCATCCGCGTGCTGCTGACGGTCGCTGTACCTGTCTTCGGGATGGTTCTGCTGACGGGATACATCTCGATGTATTTCGCCATGGCGGTGTTTCTGTTCTACTACCTCATGGCGCTGGGGCGGCACGGGTTGATCCTGTCCGGAGCCATGGCCGTGGTGGTTCCGTTCTGGCTTTATCTCTTCTTCGACATCACCATGTCGCGCAATCTGCCGAAGGGGCTGAGATCCGTGGAAGACACGATCTATTTGCCAGCAGGCAACTGGTTCCGGGCGCTCGATGGCACCGTGATCGGCCTGATGTTCATTGCAGGCGCGGCGGTTCTGGTCGCGGCCTCGATGCTCTCGTCACGCCGTACTTGAGGTAGGAGGAAACCATGGAAGTTCTCAGCCTTCTCCTTGACGGTATCCTGATCGCACTCGAGCCCGGGAACCTTCTGATCTGTTTCATCGGGGTCGTGATTGGCCTGTTCGTTGGTGCCATGCCGGGGCTTGGCTCGGTCAACGGGGTTGCGATCCTGCTGCCTACGATCTTCTTCATCAAGCAATCCACCGGGTCCGACGCGGCGCCCATGATCTTTCTGGCCGCCATCTACTACGGGGCAATGTATGGCGGTGCGATCTCGTCCATCATGCTTGGCATTCCGGGAGCCTCGACTGCGGTTGCGACGACTTTCGATGGCCGCCCGCTGGCGCTGAAGGGCCGAGCCGAACAGGCCTTGGTTACCGCCGCCGTTGCCTCCTTCATCGGTGGGACGATCGCGAACATCTTCTTCACCGGCTTCGCGCCGCCGCTTGCGGATGTGGCTCTGCGTTTTGGCAACCCAGAGATCTTCGCCCTGATGCTGCTCGCCTTTGCGACGTTCGTCGGACTGGGCGGCGATGATATCGCAAAAACCATCATCTCGATCATGATCGGGTTGCTCTGCGCATCCGTCGGGTTTGACGTGATCGGCGGCGAACCACGCCTGCAGTTCTTCGACCTCGTAGGGTTCTCCAAGCCGATCAACTTCCTCGTGCTTGCAATCGGGGTCTACGGCGTTGGCGAGATGCTCTGGACCCTGCACACCACGCGGGGCGACAATGAGATGTCCAAGGCGGATGTGAGCCTTGCGAACATCAAGACGGCGACGGGCAGGACCTTCAAGGAGGGCTGGAAGGGTACGTCTATCGGCTCGTTCCTTGGGTTCTTTGTGGGTATCCTGCCAGCGGCAGGCGCAACGCCGGGCTCGCTGATGTCTTACGGTGTCGCCAAGATGACATCCAAGAACCCCGAGGAATTCGGCAAGGGTTCCATCGACGGTGTTGCCGCGCCAGAGGCTGCGAACAACTCTGCGTCCACGGGTGCCATGCTGCCGATGATGACGCTGGGGATCCCGGGCTCGCCCACGACAGCCGTGCTGCTGACCGGGCTGGTCTTGCTGGAGCTGGAACCCGGACCGCGCCTGTTCGCCGACCAGCCCGATTTCGTGTGGCCGGTGATTGGCTCATTCTACATCTCGAACTTCATCGCGGTTCTGGTGAACCTTGCGTTCATTCCACTGTTCCTGTGGATGCTGCGGATGCCGTTCACGATCCTTGCGCCAATCATCTTCGTGCTATCGACGGCAGGGGTTTATGCAGCCACAGACTCGATGTTCGATGTCTGGTTGATGTTCTGGTTCGGGCTTGGGGCGTTTGCCCTGCGCATTCTGGACTATCCGCTGGCGCCCGCCGCACTGGCAATCGTTTTGGGCAAGATCACCGAGGAGACCCTGCGCCAGTCCCTGCAATGGTCGGACGGAAGCTTCGGGATTTTCCTGAACCCCTATTTCGACCGGACCGGCACGGGCGAGCATTTCTGGATCTCGCCGGTGATCACCTGGATCGCGATCGTGTTGCTGCTGTTACCGCTGTTCTCGATTGTGAAACGCAAGCTTATGGCAGGGCGACAGAAGCCGTCGCACTGGCAAGGCTAGCCAGACGCAGGCGCCCGCATTCACTGTCGTGGGCGCCAGCTGACCAGTGAGATCCCGATGCTGACCAGAACCAGTGCGCTCCAGATCGCGAGAGAAATCTGCTCGCCCAGAATCAGCCAGCTTGCGATGACGCCGAAAACCGGGGCGAGGAAGCTGAACGCCGCCATGTCGGATGCCGGATAGATCCTGAGGATCCAGAACCAGCTGAGAAAGCCGACGCAGACCACGACGAGCACCTGGAACGTGAAGATGCCGAGGATCAGAGGCGTGACCTCTCGGATCAGCGGACCGAAGGCCGGAGCCACGGCCAGCAGCACAACGGCGGATATGCCAAGCTGGTAGAGTAACTGCATCTCGGGATCGGCGTCTCTGAGCCGCGTGACCCGAAGGCAAAGCGCAAGGGTGGCCCACAGTCCGGCACCTATCAGGCTCATCAGATCGCCAATCCAAGCATCTGGTCCAACGCGTGGCGCCTTGTCCAGCATTGCCAGCACCACGCCGCCCATCGCAATGGCCAGGCCAAGGCTGCGCCGAGGTGTCAGCCGCTCGCCCGGGATCAGGAAATGTGCTGCCAGTGCCACCCAGATCGGCATCGTGTAGAACAGCACGGACGCACGGTTGACGGATGTGAACTCGAGCGCATTGAACAGCAGGATGAACTCGGCTGAAAACAGCAGCCCGATGACGATCCCCGGAACCAGTGTCCCATCCGTGATGGACAGCTTGCGCCTTGTGATCAGGGCGAAGATCAGCACCGGCCCGAAAGCGCAAAGGGATCTCAGCCCCGCCTGAAACGCGGGCGAGAAGCCGGCATTTACCAGCTTGATCATTACCTGGTTCAGCCCCATCAGCAGCGAGAACATAACCAGCGCCGAAACCGCAAGTGCGTCGATCCGATCTTTCTTCATCGGTCCAGCAGTCGTGCGAAGACCGGGGCCAGCAGGATCACAAGGATCACGCGGACCATGTGATGTGTCACGACAAAGGCCATGTCGGCGCCTGCAATGATCGCCAGCAGAACCATCTCGGCCTGTCCCCCCGGCGCGAACGCCATGATGGCCTGCAGCGGATCAGCGAGTCCGGTCTGGATGACGAACTCGGCGAAGATCACGCTCAGCACAGCCAGTATCACGCAATAGCCCAGCGATGCCGACAGGATGCGTTTGATCTCGACCACCGTGATTCCTGCGTACTTCACCCCAATTCCGAGGCCGAGGAAGAACTGTGCGACGTACATCACCTCGGCAGGTGGACGGCTGTGCAAAAGGTCCGTCAGGCTCAGGATGCCAGCGACGATCAGTGGGCCAATGATGGGGGCACCAAAAAGCCCTGCGCGGACGCCGCCCCACCAGCCCAGAATGGCTGCGACCAGCATCATGATGTACTCGACAGGCGGGACCGAGGAGGCAGGGTCGCCCGGTGCGCCCGTCAGCTCAAGCCCCCAGATCCATGTCAGCAGGAATGGCATCAGCGACACGATCACAAGGACCCGTGTGGTGTGGATGAGCGACAGCGCACGGACGTTCGCGCCAGCTTCCTCGCCAAAAATGACCATGTCCTGCAGTCCGCCCGGCATGGCCGCGTAGTAGCTGGTGGCGTGATCGAACCCCCAGAGCTTGCGGAAATACGGGTATCCCGAGGCGCCGATTGCGATGACGAAGAACGGGATCAGTGCGACCGACAGGGCCATTTCGTCCAGCCGGTCGATCAATGCCGGTGTCAGCGAGGCGCCAACGGCGACACCCAGCACGGGGCGCATGGCCTCGGAGATCTTGGGCGTGCCGCGCATGGGCGCACCCAGCAAAGCTGCGACCAGACATGCGAACATCGGTCCAAGCAACAGAGGCAGCGGCAGGTTGAGCACATAGAACAATCCTGCACCCACGGCCGCAAGAGCAAGAGTGGCGATGCGCCAAGGATGAAGGAGTTCGCAGAGCTGCATACAATTGTATGCAATACAGAGGGGAGCGGTCCGTCGCAAGGGGCTGATGCGGGATCGACCTCTGCTCGGACTGCGCAATCATTGCATTTGTAGGCGGACCCGGAAGGTCGCGCCAGGGCTCGCCTCTGCCAATGTGATGTCACCGCCATGCGCAGACAGAAGCGCCCGGACAATACCAAGGCCAAGCCCTGTACCGCCGGTTTCGCGCCGTGTCGTGAAGAAATGCTCGAAGATCTTGTCGCGGTTGGCATCACTGACGCCGTTCCCGTCATCGGCAATGTTCAGCACGACACGGTCGCCATCTACCGCCGATGTTACCCGCACCAATTGAGCGCCGTGGCGCGCTGCGTTGTCGAAGATGTTCTCCAGCACGATGCTCAACGCCTCTGTCGAGATCACGCCGGTCAGCCCGTCTGGCACCTCGATCTCGGCCCTGACGCCATCCGGCAATCGGCGGGTTGCTTGACGGAGGATGGGGGCAAGCTCGGTTTCCTCCTCGGTCCGCTCCGCGTTCTCGGCCCGGGCGAGTTCCAGCAACCGGTCCAGCAGGGCTTTCAGCCGCTCGCCACCTGTCGAGATGCTGGCAAGAAAACGTTGGCGTTCCGCGTCGGTCATGCTGTCCTGGTGATCGCTCAACAGCTCGGCGGCGCCCTGGATCGAGGCAATAGGTGTCTTGAATTCATGGCTCACATGGTTTGCCAGCGTGCGGATGTAGGCAGCACGGTCGTTCAGAGCGGTGGCCATGCGGGAGATGCCATCGGACAGTTCTGCCATCTCGCGGGTGCCTGGATGCTCAAGCGGCACCATTGTCGCCGTCTCGCCACGTGCAACACGGCCCGTGCGTTGCAGGAGCTGCGCCACGGGTCTTGAAATTGTTCTCGAGGTCAGCAATGCCAGCGAACCCGACAGGATAAGGACCGTCACGATGGCAAGGATGACCTTGTCCTGTTCCTCGTACATGTGCCGCAGCACGCTCTTCGGAGTGCGCGACAGGTAGATCACGCCCAGAACCTGATTTCGGTCCACGACAGGGAAGGCGACGAACACACGAACCCGGGTGCCTCGGCTGATCGTGGATACAGTGCGGAGTTCGGTTGGGGCGTTCTCAAGCTCGCGGAACCTCAGCGCGCTGGCATATTCGCCGGTCAGTGCAGTCGACACCTCTGACACATGCGCGAAGTTCAGTCCGATCTCTCCTGTGCCGCCAACCACGGTTCCAAGCCGGTCCAGCACTCGGGCACCGGCCAGCGTTGTCCGCTGGGCTCGCTTCAGGACGGGGGACAGGGCACGCCCTGCGCCGACTGCCAACGCCGACGACGGCTCGGGTGGCGGCAGCCCGTCCGGCCGGGCAGGCAGGGTATCGACGCGCGCGAGGTCAAGCTGCGGGGTCACCGGAGACCACACCGCGCCATACTTGCCAGACACGTCTTGCGCCGGGATCACAGCTTCGGATTGCGCCCCCGCCGAGACATAGCGGAACGTTGCCTGATAGGCTGCGCCGATGACCGCCGCCTGGCTGATCAGCTCGCGTTCTGTTTCCTGCACCAGTTGGTTTTCGTAGATCCGGAAAAAGAAGATCGACCCCAGGGGCAGGGCGATGACGGCAATGTTCACCATCATCAACACGGCCGAGAGCCGGGGTCTTATCTTCACCCGTCACACCTCACAGCCGGAGCCTCATTTGGGCATGAGACGAAAGCCAACCCCGTGCACGGTCTCGATCAGCCCGCCTGCATCGACGCCTGCCAGCTTGGCGCGCACATGGCGCACATGGCTGTCGAGCGTCCGGTCCGAGACATGAATGCCGGGCGCGTAGACCGCCCGCATCAGGTCCTCGCGGTTGAAGACCCGGCGCGGCTGGCGTGCCATGGCCAGCAGCATCTGGAACTCGGTTGCGGTCAGCTGGATCTCGCGGCCCTGCCATTCGGCGCGGTGCTCGACCACGTCGATGGCAAGCCCGCCCGCACGAACGGTCTCGGCATCGGTTTCGGTCGCGCCGCCGCGGGCACGTTTCAGGATCGCATTGATCCGGGCGACCAGCTCGCGCGGTGAGAAGGGCTTGGTGACATAATCATCCGCACCCAGTTCGAGACCCAGCACCCGGTCGATCTCCTCGTCCCGTGACGAAAGGAACAGGATTGGTACTTCCGAACTGCGCCGTACCTGACGGCAGAAATCCAGACCATCCATCTCGGGCATGTTGATATCCAGCACGATCAGGTCGGGCGGATCGGATTGGGTCATGCCCATGGCGGTGGCGCCATCGGCTGCGGACCGGGTCGACATGCCCGCCTTGCCGAGGGCAAAGCAGACCACGTCACGAATGTTGGGGTCGTCATCGACGACCAGGATCGAATGGCTCATGATATGAGTTTACTGCACCAAAGGTGCTTCGGCCACCTCGGTTGTGGAAAGGCCAGGCGCGAGGTCGGTCAGCATCTGGTCGGTCTCTTCGGTCATGTAGGCTGGCAGGTCGTCCAGTTCCCAATGCACCCGCGTCTGGTTGTCCAGGACAAGCGCGTCATCAGGCGCAGGCGTCTCGAAGACGGCCAGAACGGCGATTTCACCAGCAAGCGCCCCGGCGCCGGGCCCGTTGATGATCGAGACTGCTGCTGCCGCGATCACGTAGAACATGGCGATTGTACTACGAATGGTCATGGTCAGGCTCCCTCTGTTTTGCTCCGATGCAACTGGGATAGGTGTCGGGCTTGCAGAAACACTCTGTGCTGTTGGGCAAGCGCGCAGGCTTTGTCGTGCAGATTGCGTGCAGCGGCTCCGATGGTCGGAGGAGTCGAGGAGTGTCTGGTACGTCGTTCGAATGACAGTTTGTGACAAAGACGTGAGCGCGCGTCGGAATATGAAATTTACTGCATTATAATGTTAATTACCCATACACGGCCCGATCCGGGCCACACGAGGTGCGCAAGATGACAACCAAGACCCTTCTCTCCGGCGGCGTCGACTGCCGCAACGTTCCCATTTCCTACCCTCACAACGAAGCGATTGACGGGTTGGAGGAGGCATTGCTCTGCGCACTTTCGTTCCGCGGCGATGCGATCGGCATCATCGATCGGGTGCTTGCGGAACATCCGGGCTTCATCATGGGGCATCTGTTCAAGGCCAGTTGGCTGACGCAGGCCATGGAGACGCGGATCTATGACGACATGGTGCAGGCGTTCGAGAACGCGGCAGCTTTGGCGCGCCGGGCCAACAACAGGGAACTGGGCCATCTGGCCGCGGTGCGCCACTGGATCAATGGCGATTTCCATGCGGCGGTGCAGGTTTGGGAGGACGTGTTGACACGCTATCCCCGCGACCTCATCGCACTGCAACTGGCACATCTCAGCCATGTGCTGCTGGGTGATGTGACGGGGCAGCGCGATACCGTGGCGCGGGTCTTTCCGCTCTGGGATGAAACGGTGCCGGGCTACGAGTTTGTGCTGGGCTTCTATTCCTTCGGGCTGGAAGAGAACGGCGACTACCTGCGTGCGGAAGAACTGGGGCGCGAGGCTTTGGCAATGCGCCCGGACAATCCCTATGCGGTGCACGCCGTGGGTCATGTGATGGAGATGAAGGGGCGCCAGTCGGGCGGTATCCGCTTCATGCAGGATCAAGGGCGCCACTGGGAATCGTCGAATTTCGCGAACCATCTCTGGTGGCACACAGGGTTGTTTCACCTGGATGTTGGAGACCGGAGCAGCGTTCTGGACATCTACGACAATCACCTGCGCGGCAGTGGTGAGGGGGAGCGGTATGAGGAACTGGACAGCTCCGCACTGCTTTGGCGGCTGAACCTGCTGGACGAGGACACCGGCGATCGGTGGACGGATCTGGCGCGGAAATGGGCGCCTGCGGCGGCTGATACGCTGTATGCGTTCAATGATGTGCACGCGATGATGGCCTTTTGCTCGGCCGGGGACGAGGACAGCCAGCAGCGCCTGCTGAATGCGAATGAACGCTATCTGGAACATGCCTCGGATGCGAACGCCGCGATGAGCCGGGAGATCGGTGTGCCCTTCTGTCTGGCGATCCGGGATTTCTCGCGCGCGGAATACGCGACGGCGGTGCGCCGACTGGTGCCGGTCAGGTATATGACGCACAAGTTGGGCGGCTCGTTCGCGCAGCGCGATATCATCGGTTGGACATTGCTGGAGGCTGCGCTCAGGTCGGGGGACCATGATCTTGCGCTTGCGCTGGCCAATGAAAGATGTGCGCTGAAGCCGTCCAGCGCGCAGAACTGGCGGTTCGTGGCGCGCGCGTTCACCGGGCTTGGCAATCGGAACGAAGCGCGGCGGGCGGAAGCTCGGGCAGAGGCGCTTATGGCCGCATGACTTTGGCGTCCAACGGATCGCCCGGCACGCGCTGACGTTCGCCTGACCGCCTGGACACTTGCGAAGGACAGGTGCCGCGGTGGCTGTAAATGCATTATCGTCTGTTAGGATTAATGAATGTTAACACTAAGTTAACACATCGGTGGCCCAATAACCCTAAGTTAACTTTAAGGTTGGACTTCAGGGTTATGTAGCGATGAACGTAAGAAATCAGGTGGCGCCAAGCGCAACGCTTCGTGCGATGGAGAGCAAGCAAAGAGAGCTTGAAGCTGTCAATCTTGATCTCTCCCGCTTTGTATATGGCGCCAATCACGATCTGAAAGCGCCGCTCGCGTCGATCATCGGCCTTCTGAGCTTTTGCACTGAAGACCTTGAAGACGGAAATTTCGGCGAACTGCGGAAGAATCTGGAACAGGCGCTGGAGCTTTGTCATGACGGGGTGTCCAGAATAGATTCCGTGTTCGAAGTTGCCTGCGCAGGGCGGGATTCGGTTCAGTTTGAGCATGTGTGTGTCGAGTCTGTCGTCAGAGAGGTATGGTACGATCAGATCAGAGAGTGCCCGGACAGGTTGGAGCTACTGCTGGATCTTGGGCATTGGGGACCGATCGCGATTGATCGCCTGACGCTCAAGCTTATTCTGGACAACCTGATCTCGAACGCTGTGAGATTTCGTGACGTGGCGAAGTCCAGTCTCGTTGTAAAGGTCAGTTCTGAAGCCGATTTGACTGCGCTCAGGATCACAGTTGCGGACAATGGGTCAGGGATACCGGAGCATCGCCATGACGATGTGTTCCGGATGTTTCGGCATATTGATGTGCGCAGCGGAAACGGGCTGGGGCTTGCGCTTGTGAAACGTCATGTCGAACGCTCAGGCGGCCGCGTTGCGTTCAAGAGTGTGGCAGGCGAGGGATCCGAATTTACGATTGATCTGCCAATCGAACCAGGAGCCACATGATGAGCATTCCGGTTATCGTCGTCGACAACGCAGAAACGGATCGCTACATCGCGCGGCGCCGTTTTTCCCGGTCGGATGGGTTTGGAGAAGTCGTCGAGTGTCAAAATGGCGCCGAGTTTCTGAACACAATACACGAGAAGCACAATGCGATCGGAGATGAAGCCCGAAACATTGTCGTGTTGGTCGACATCAATATGCCTGGAAAGAATGGGTTCGAGACAATTGACGAATATATGAAAAAATGGAAATTGCAGCATGCCGACCGAAAGGTCGTTTTCGTGATGTACACGTCATCAAACGCCGTGAGTGACCGTGAACGCGCAGCGTCAATGATCGGTGTCAGTGGATATGTGCTGAAGCCACTGCGCAACCAGGATGTCTCGCATATCCGGGCTTTGGCGAGCTAGGAGCTTTGGCGGCCTAGGGGCTTCGACCTTGCACTCAGAAATCAGGTGTAAAGCGCTCGGCTTGATCTGATATTTCTGCTCATTTGGAGTGCAATCTAAACGCACGATCCGTCAGACAGCACGCAAACACTTCTCAACGTAGCAAGCTGAGGTGTCCGTCAGATCACGCCCGAATTTCTCCGAATCAGGCATCTGCCTGCCTGTTCGGGCAACTCGCAGCCAGCGATCAATCGCGTCAACGTGCCCTGGAAACGCCATCAGAAGCCCGTTGGACACGTTGAATTGGAAATGCCTACTCTGTCGGAGGCACTTCCAATCCGACTTCCATCTGTAACTTCGGTAGTGCCCTAATGCCGCGTGTCTGACAGCTTTTCGATCTCGTCCTTCAAATGCAGCTTTTCGCGTTTCAGAGATCGGATCTGGACATTGTCAGCCCCCGGTCGTCGTTCCTCTTCCCGGATCTTGGCCTCTAACCCCTGGTGCTTCTGGCGGAGATGATCAAGGTGGGATTCAACGCTCATGTGGAGCCTCCTCTGGTTGCGTTCAAAAACACTCTTCCGTGGTCGTGTTACCGAACAGTTAAAATTCCTCCGTCCATGCCACCGCGTCCTGACACGTACTTCTGCTCATGACGCTTCCTGTCCAAGCGCCCAGACCTTTTCGTTCCACTCCGGCTCGCGCACGCGGACGATTTCTACGCCCAGGCCTGCGCCATCCAGCCGATCCAGTTTCTCTATTCTCAGATGGACACGCCGGGCGCGCGGATCAACCAGGCACATTTGCGCCAACCGCTCGGCCAGGGTTTCCAGCAGGTTCATCCGAGGGCCCGCGATGAGCGTCTCGATCGCCTGAACCAGGTCATCGTAGCTGACGACCCTTGCCGCTTTGTCATCAATGTGGGCCGTGTTCCGCGTCACCTCCAGCACGATGTCAAATCGCACGCGCTGGGTGACCCCGTGTTCCTCGGAATATGCACCGATCTCGAAATCCCGGATGTAGCTCGACAGGAAAATCCTGTCTGCGGGCTGTTCAGAAAGACGCGCCTCGGCGTCCAGTACAGCAAGCGGGCTTTTCTCGATCATGCATCCTTCCCGGTACCAAACGACAACAGCGTACTGACTATTCCACGTTTTTACCAAGGGAAAATAGAGGGCGCATCTGCGATCATATCCAGCGCAAACAGGTGGGCTCGGTTGAATAATGAATTATTTGAAAAATATTCATTCGCGTGTTGACGCGGCAAAGATCGGGTGATTGAATAATTCCAGAAATATTCATTCTTCAGAATCAGATAGTGAAGATCGAGAGCCCAGTCATGTCGGACACCGCGCCCTCCTCCCGTACTCAGCCCATGGCGCCGCTCGCCGACTTCATCGTCCGGATGCGTTGGCTCTGGCTTGCAACAACCGTCCTGCTGGTGGCTTTGTCGTTGGCGAACATCGCGAAGATCTGGCCGCCCAACCCCGATGCACGCATCTTCTTCGCGGCCGAGAACCCCGACCGTCAGGCGCTGGATCGGTTCGAGGAGACGTTTTCCAAGAACGACAACCTGATGATCGTGGTCGAGCCCGAGGATGGCGAGGTCTTCACCCCCGCCACGCTCAAAGCCATCGGCGAGATCACTGAAAAAGCATGGCTGTTGCCCTTAGTGCGCCGTGTGGATTCGCTCACCAACTTCCAGCACACCTATGCCGAGGGTGACGAGATGATTGTCCGGGATCTTGTGCCCGATCCTGCTGGTGTGACCGATGCAGGTGCAGCCGAGGCCAGGGCAATCGCGCTTGCCCGGATCGAGCTGGTCGGTTCCTACATCCCACACGACGCCACCGATGTGACCATG
>JBGCFK010000042.1:0-3405 GCA_045106875.1 Paracoccaceae bacterium
AGCTGCTGGATCCCGAGGTCATGGGGCAGTTCGTCGACCGCTTCCTGGCCAACAGCCAGATCGCCAATGGCACGTCTACGGCTTCTGTGCCGGGGGTAGCAGCTTTGAGCATTCTTCAATCATCCAGCATCGGACCGATTGGCAGCGCGAACCTGTTTGCCTCGAACTTCTGATCGCGGTCCAGGTAGCGGATATCAAACTGGCGGGAAGGCCTGCTCGATCCGCGCGAGCAGTTGATCGCGCGTCTGGCGATATGCTGCGAGGCGTTCGTCACGCTTGTCTCCAAGCCCTGTAGGGTCCAACGTGGGCCAATAGCTAACCTCCACGTGAAAATCCCGCGTATGCTCAAGCGCATGGCGTTGCGCAGCAGGCGACAGCGCGATCACCTGATCATAGGCGTCCAGATCATCGCCCCATTCTTTCATGGTCTCGAAGCTGCGCGCGCGATGGCGTGAAATGTCGATGCCGATCTCCTGTGCGACCGAGATCATGAACCCATCCACATCCAGATCGTCAAAGACCCCTGCGGACTGCACGAAGACCCGGTTGCCATGCAATTTCTTCATGATGCCTTCGGCCATGGGAGAACGCACGGCATTGTGGTCGCAGCAAAAGAGGACTGCGCCGGGCAGGCCCACCCGATCAGGCCCGAAACTGTAGCGCGCAGACCACAGTGAACAGGCGCCGTGCCGTTTCCGGGTCGGTGTTGATCTTTCCCTCGAGCCGCTCTGCCAGGATCTCGGCACCCTCATTGTGCAGCCCGCGCCGTCCCATATCGATCGCCTCGATCTTGGAGGGAGGCAGCTTCTTCACTGCATCGAAATACTGTTCACAAATTGCAAAATAGTCGCGGATGATGCCGCGCAGCGGGGACAGCGACAGGTGCAGCGCCAGCGCCTGTTCTCCATCCTCGGTCTGAACATCAATCTGCAACATCCGCTCGGCCATCCCGATGCCCAGCTTGTACGGTCCGGAGGGTGGGGTCTGGTCGTCGCGTGGCAGCACACGAAACCGATTGTCCTCGACAAGATCGAAGATCGCCACGTTCAGTTCCTGCTCGATCTCGGGTGTTCGTACACGCGGTCGATCCTCGACCAGATGCACGGCAGACAGGCGGTCAGTTGGTGAAAAGTCGGTCACTTCCGGATCCTCAGTTCAATGTCGCCAACCGGCGTTCAACGGACAAGGCATGTGCCTCGAGGCTTTCGGAACGTGCCAAAGTCGCAGCAGCGGGTCCAACAGCGCGCAATGCCGCAGGCGAGAGCGCCGAGACCGTGGTGCGTTTCATGAAATCAAGCACCGAAAGCCCGGAGGAGAATCGCGCCGAACCGCTTGTTGGCAGGACGTGGTTCGGCCCGCCCACATAGTCGCCGATTGCCTCGGGCGTATACTGACCAAGGAAGACCGCTCCCGCATGGCGTATCTCGCTTAGCAGGGCCTCCGGATCAGCGGTCAGAATTTCAAGGTGTTCGGGCGCGATGCGGTTTGCGAGGGCAGGGGCCTCAGCCATGTTCGCGACTGTGATGATCGCGCCATAGTCGCGCCAGCTTGCGCCCGCGATCTCTGCCCTTTCCAGAGTTTCCAAGCGGGCATTGATCGCATTGTTGACGGCCAAAGCAAATCCGGCATCGTTCGTGATCAGGATAGCCTGTGCCTCGGCGTCATGCTCGGCCTGTGCCATCAGGTCCAACGCGATCCAGTCGGGGTCGTTGTTCGCATCCGCAATCACCAAGACCTCTGAGGGCCCAGCGATCATATCAATGCCAACACGGCCAAATACCTGACGTTTCGCCTCGGCCACATACGCGTTGCCGGGTCCCGTGATGACATCGACAGAAGGGACAGGGGCTGCGCCGTAGGCCATGGCCGCAATCGCCTGTGCGCCGCCAATTCGGAAGATCCGGGATACGCCGCCAAGCTGTGCCGCGAGGATGACCAGCGGGTTTATCGCGCCATCGGGTGTTGGGGCGCAGATGATAAGGTCCCGGACACCCGCGACCTGCGCCGGAATGGCGTTCATCAGGACAGAGGACGGATAACTCGCCAATCCGCCCGGCACATAAAGCCCGGCCCGGTCCACCGGCGTCCAGCGCCATCCCAGTCGCGTGCCCGTTTCATCGGTCCAATCGGCATCTGTCGGCAGCTGACGTTCGTGGTAGGCTCGGATCCGATCGGCGGCCTGTTGCAGCGCATCACGCTCAGCGGTTGGAACTTTCGCGATCTCGGCTGCCATTTCAGCCTTGGACAATGCCACGGTATCCGGTGTCAGAGCGAGCCGATCGAATGTCTCGGTCAACTCCAAGACTGCCTGAACGCCGCGCATCCGTACATCGGCGATGATACCGGACACGACCTGATCCACCGCAGGCTGCGACGCCTCGCGCAGACCCAGTAAACTGTCGAAGGCCTGGGCGAAGTCTGGATCTGAAGTGGCAAGCAAATGGGGCATTGAAGTCTCTTAATTGATGCCCCGGTGTCATAGGGCTGCAACCCGGGTCAGGCAAGCGGCACATGCCGGGTGGAAATCTGCGTGCGGCACCTGCATGATCACCTCAAACACCAATGGAGGAGACCGGTGATGCGCGTAACCTGGATGGGACATGGCAGTTTTCGGATCGAGGCTGCGGGCGAGGTGTTGTTGCTGGACCCTTGGGTCGATGGCAACCCTGCGTTTCCCGCCGAGCGCACCGAGGAGGCCTTGGCCGGTGCAACTGCGATCCTTCTGACCCATGGACATTTTGATCATACCAAGGACTGCGTTGATATCGCGAAGAAAACTGGAGCGCCGCTCTACGGGATGTATGAGTTGGTAAATTGGTTCACGGCCATCGACGGCGTCGAAGGTACCGGTCTGAACAGGGGCGGTAGCGTAGAAATCGGCAGTGTTTCGGTGACGCTGGTTGCTGCTTCGCATTCGTCCTCGGTCGCTTCGGATCAGGGGCCTGTCTATACAGGGCAGGAATGCGGGTTCATGATCTCGGCAGGCGGGAAGACGCTCTATGCCATGGGCGATACCGACATCATGGCCGACTGGGGCTGGATGGCCGACCTGCATCAGCCAGACTGCGCGATCGTTCCGATTGGCGGTCATTTCACCATGGATGGCACCCGCGCCGCCTGGGGATGCCGCAAGTTCTTTGATCTGAAATCGGCGATCCCGGGGCATTACAAGACGTTTCCCCTGTTGGCGCAGGATGCCGATGCCTTCGTGGCGGGCATGGAGCCTGTGCCGGTGCATGTACTGGATGTGATGGGAGCGGTGGAACTGTGAAGTTTGAGCGGTCGCGGGACTTTTCGGACGTACGCTTTACGAAAAGTGAACGCCGCCGAAGTCTGTTAATTTCCAGGTAAATGTTTCACGTGAAACAATCCAGCAACTGGAGGGTTTGTCATGGCGCCACCTTT
>JBGCFK010000420.1:0-5448 GCA_045106875.1 Paracoccaceae bacterium
CCAGGCGTGGCACCCGGCCTCGCGCACCGAAGGCCCACCGCACCAAATGGGCCGCTCGCCATTGTCTCTCGGACCCGTGGCGCGACCAGGCTCGCCTTCGGCGCGATCTGCCCGGCGACAGGCAAGGGAGGCGGGTTGGTCATGCCATGGGCCGACACCCATGCCATGGGCGAACACCTGAAGCTGATCAGTGCTGAGGTCGCCCCCGGGCGCGCATGCGATCCTGATTGTCGATCAGGCTGGATGGCACACGTCACCTAAACTGAATGTGCCAGACAACATAACCCTGCTGCCCTTGCCACCGAGGTCGCCGGAATTGAACCCGGTCGAAAACATATGGCAGTTCATCCGCCCCTCTCAGCGTCGTGCTGCGCAAACGCCTGCCGGGCAACGGAAAACTGACTCTCAAACCGGGTTTTCAAAAACTACGATGACATCGTCGCGCTCTGCTGTGAGGCTTGGAACAAGTTGATCGATGACCGCGACCGCATCACATCAATTTGGATGGCGGAATTGGACAAATGGGCTCTGATCAATGCGCTCTGGTATGAAGGCGCACGGTACCGCCGCCAGCCTTTTAAGAAAGGCCCTGTACCCCGGCGTATCGTTCGGACCAAGGGCGGTCTGAATTCCAAATTGCACGCGCTTTGCGATGCTGAGGGTAAGCCATTGTTTTTGTTGCTGACCGAGGGACAGGCCAGCGACTATCTCGGTGCACGGGCCATACTGGCGGCGTTGCCGAATGCCGATACCCTGATCGTTCCCTCTCGGGATAATTCCTTCGGAATTACCCTGCCGGGCAATGGACAGAGGCTATGACAGCGACTGGTACCGAGAGGCACTGGCCGACAAGGACATCGCGCCATGCATTCCGCACCGCAAGAACCGCAAGGAGCCAATCCAGTACGACGATGTGCTCTACAAACACCGCAACCTAGTCGAGCGGATGTTCGGAAGGCTCAAGTACTGGCGCAGGATCGGCATGCGTTATGACCGTTTTGCCCATACATTCATGTCCGCAATCTGCATCGACGCTACATTCATATTTTGGTTATGAGGCCTGAGCCTAAATTTCACCCACCCTCCCGACCAAAAACAGCCTGGAACGTCTTGGAAATCAACATGATATCCAACCATGGTGACTGGTTCCGGGCATACCAGCGATCAAGCCGAATGCGTTCCTTCAGCGAAGTTCTGTGTCGCCCAGCGACCTGCCACAACCCCGTCAGGCCTGGTACGCAGCGGACGTAATGTCGGAACTCGGCGCTCTCGTAGTAGGTGAAGTCGCTCCCCGCCTTGCTCACCTCCGGACCGACGATCGGGCGCGGCCCAACGAGGCTCATATCGCCCTTCAGAATGTTGAGAAGCTGCGGCAGCTCGTCCAGCGACGCCTCCCGCAGGAAATGGCCAATTCGCGTGATCCGCGGGTCATTGTCCAGCTTCTGCCGCGCCTCCCATTCAGCGCACGAAGAAGGATCGTTGGCGAGCAATTCCTCAAGCTGTTCCTTCGCATCCACCCGCATTGACCGGAACTTCAGGCAACGAAACCGTCTCCGGCCTTTTCCCACGCGCGGTTGCGAGAAGAAGACCGGCCCGCCATCTTCCAGCTTGATCAGCACTGCGATCACCAGCATCACTGGCGCGATCACGATCATCCCCAGACCGGTCAGGACCAAGTCCATAATACGCTTTATCGCGCGGGCCACCCACGCATTGCGCGGTGGGTTCACTCCGGCCAGCACCATGTCCGAGCCGATAATCTTGTTCACCGTTAGCCCGGATCGCGCCAAACCGTCATAGGAAACGGTAACGAGGAAAGGTTGATTCATCGCTGCCAGCTTTTCGGTCAGCAGGCGCGCCGCATGCGCTTCCTCCGGGGCAGGGGAGATCACGACTTGTACCTGCGCCGGGTCGATGCCCTCGCGCGCCGCCTGATCTTCCAGCCACGCCGACATATCATTCAGCGACAGCGTCGGCATCGCTCCCAGGGGCAGCGTCGCCAGCAAATTGATCGGGCCCGAGCGGCTCTCGCGCAATTCATACAGGAACGCGTCCGCGCGCTTGCCCGACCCGATCAGCACAATATGGCTGGTCAGCGCCGTTTGCGCCCAGGGCAGGCTCCGCAAGCCCATGCGAAACCCGACGACCATCACCATGGCCAGCGGCCACGCCGTGACGAACCAGAGCCGGGAGAAGTGGTCCTTCGTCATGAACGCCAGTGCCGCGTCGAACAGAGCGACCAGGGCGATGCCGGTCACCAGCTTCTTGGTCTCCTCAGCCTCCCAACCGTCGCGTTTGTAGAGCCCTCCGAACGAGAACACAGCGACCATCAGGCCCATCAGCGCCAGCATGACATCAGTACGTGGACCGAACAGTCCATAGCTCGAAATCGTACCGGTCAGCACCTCGCGTAGGGCATCTGACAATACTGCGCCAATCACAAAGGCCAATGTCACCGCCAGCAGATCCGAACCAACCATCAGCAGTGAGACGACGCGACCCGACTGGGGTAGGGCCCATGACCGCTGTGTCAGCAGGGATCTTTCGTCGAAACTTTCATCAACAATATCTTTAGGAGCCATCAATCAGCCCTCACATAATATACGTTGCACGGGACATACACGGCGCGATGAACATCACCCAACTCCCTGACAACCAAATAACGGCCCGTACATGCGAATGCACGATAAATTTCGTTAAAATCCCGTATCGTGTCGCCATCTGTTCTGTATTTAGACACATCAGCGAATATGCCTCCTGAATTGGCACTTGCGGCGTGCAGCGCGCGGCGGCGTTGCACAGAACTGCCCAGCCAGGTCAAAGGCGGCGAGCACTTTGGGCACGTAATTCCGGGTCTCGCGATAGGGCGGCACCCCGTCGAATCGGTTCACGGCGCCTTCCCCGGCATTATACGCGGCCAGAACCAGCACCAGATCGCCACGGAACATGGTCAGCAGATCCGACAGATACGCCGCCGCACCTTTCAAGTTTTGCCCCGGATCGAACGAATTGCGGACACCATAGCGCCGCGCCGTACCGGGCATCAACTGGCCCAGACCCTGCGCACCGGCCGGACTGACCGCGCGGGGGTTCCCGCCGGATTCGACCAATACGACAGCAGCGATCAACGCTTCGGAGACCTTCGCGTGGCGCGCGGCGGCCTCAATCTCGGGGCGCCACTTGCTTAGCATGCGCTGCAGCCGGTCCTTCGAGCCGAACATGGCGCGGCCCTTGGCACGTTCGGTCCGAATCAGCTGTATGGCGCCGGAGCGCGAGCCATCTGCGATCTTGGCAGGCACATCGTCCCAGAACCAGGTGCCGGCGCGGGCGGGCAATGCGGTTACCATCATCGATACGGCGGCTGCTATCGCGATGCGGGCAATCCAAGCAGCGAAGCCCAGTTTTGTTGCTTTCATCACGAACCTAGACCATCGCGTAAGCAGATTATGTCAATCGCTATAATTTAACTTGCGATGCACGAAAACATGTTGCACTGCGAAATTCAAGGATTCGGTGCAGATAGTGTGCAGACCCTCAGCCGGTCACCGGCCCAAATGACACATGAGCCTTGCCCACCCCCAAGGTGGCCATGAAATCTCGAAAAACCAGATCGTCTTGCGCGAAACGACCTCCGAGCCTGGGCACCGGGGCAGGGGCCTGACGTGCCCCGCCAGGCCAAACAGACGACAGCTCCCAGATCGAGCGCACTCGCCGCTCCCGCGACCAAAACCGCGATGCGCTCGAGGCTTATGGAGGGTTAGCTGTGCCTGAGTGCACAGAGCTACCTTAAGATCGTCTCAGAGTTGTATTGAATTACGCTCGCTCTCCCAAGTGAAGTGGTCCCAGGAAACTGGACAACGAGAATGGCGAAACGTCAGAAATTTTCAGACCAGTTTAAAGCCAAACTCGCGCTTGAGGCGTTGCACGGGGACAAGACGATCACCTTGCCAAGGCCTCGGTCTTCTCCGCCCGTCGCTGGCAGAAGGCCAGGAAGGCCGCGTCCGGGTCGTGCAGCTTCGGGCAGCCGGTATCGATCCACATCTCATGCCAGGCGGCTTCCAGTGCGTAGGGATCCATCCCCGGTGCCACGATGCGCACATCGTTCATGATGTCCGGGTCCAGCCGAGGGAGCACCACATTGTCGCGCTCGACCAGGCGTTCGCGGTTCTGGAAGACGACCAGATCACCCTCCATGCTGACGGTGTAATCGGGCAGGTGATCGTGCTCGATCAGCACCTTGATCATCTGCTTGAAGACCCGCTTGGGGCTGTTCGAGCCACATTTCTTCAGCAGAAGTTCCAGCGAGATCTTCCAACTGGTCTGCGCCCCACAATGCTTGCGGGCGATCTCGTAGACACGGCGTTCCAGCGGTTTGCGCAGCCGGAAATAATCCCGGTGCAGCGTCAGCACGGACTTGGCCATGACCGCGCGGTACATCCAGTCGCTGAGGCGCACCGTAACCGAGACCATGCGCCCGTCCTTGGTCTTGCGCTCGATCTGCCAGTTGTCAATCAGGCCAAAGCCAGTGATGGTCTCTTCCCCACCGGTCTCGATATTGGTGACGATGCGCGTACCGGACAGGCGTTCGAAGGCCTCGCGCAGACGCCGGTAGCCATCGCCACTCGTCTCGCGGTTGGTCGCGACCAGCAGGTCATGCGCCTTCAGATGCAGGATGGGCGAGGGCTCTCCACCTGCGTTCATCTTCGCGAGCAGCGGGGAGATGCAGTAGATCATCACGTCCTTGTCGTGGATCGTGGCGAGGCCCTTCACTGAGGGCGTGATCTCGACCTTGGTGTCGTTGTTCTCGTAGGTCAGGATGCGCCGGTCAGGCCGTGTCGAGAGCGAAAAGATCGGGTGTTCCATGGACGCCATATCGTCCTTGGGGATCGTATCCAGCACGTCACAGATAAAGAAATCTGCCGTCGGATGGCGGTCGAGCAGAAACGGCGCACGTGGGCTCGTCCCGTGGGCGCTGCTGTCGTGATATGTGGTCATGTGCCTGCCCCTCCAGAGAGGACATCCGCACCAAAGGCCCCTTCCACGATGTCGTTGCCCTGACCGCCCGAAAGATCATCATCCCCAGCATCGCCGAAGAGGAAGTCATCCCCGGCATTACCCACGAAGATGTCCGCACCCACGGATCCAATGAAACCATCATTGCCATCCGTGCCCGCGCGCGTGACGGCATCCGTGACGGTGGGGTCAACCAGCAGACTGTAGGTCGTGTCCGTGATCGCCGCATAGCTGTTCAAGGCCCCAATCTGATTGGGCACCAAGCCGTCCTGGGTAATATTCTCGAAGAACCCGAAGGCCGCCCCCGAGATATCATTGCCGTCGATCTCCATGTCGGAGCCATCCGTCAGGAAAAGCCCGACGGTGTTCGTCGTCCCTGCGCCTGCCAGGGTATTGCCGGTGACATCCAGGCCGTCCGTATCTTGCAGGAAGAGA
>JBGCFK010000421.1:0-5018 GCA_045106875.1 Paracoccaceae bacterium
GTCCGCAACCCGGATCGCGGGCCTGCTTTCCTCGGATCTGGCGGAGAAGATCCGCGAGATCCCCGCAGTCAAGACCATCGACACGATCACCTCCACCGGCCACTCACTGATCACGCTCACGGTCTATGACAAATACACCGACATGAGTCCGATCTGGACCGATCTGCGGAACAAGATGCGCGACGCGGCAGGCAGTATGCCCGAGGGCACGCGCGGCCCCATCGTCTTTGACGATCAGGGCAATGTCGCCATGGCCACGATTGCCATGACTGCGGACGGGTTCTCGAACGCCGAGATGTACGAGGCAGCCAAGTCGTTCCGGCGGCTGGTCTATGCACGCGTTCCGGGCGTCCGCAAGGTGTCGATCTACGGCAATCAGGACCAGCGCGTTTTCGTCGAGTTCGACAACATTCGGTTGGCCCGGCTGGGGTTGGACCCGAACGCGATTGTCACTTCGATCAGTTCCCAAAACGTCATTCTGCCCGGTGGGCGGATCGAGGCGGAGGGCTCGACCTTCCAGATCGAACCCACTGGCGATTTCGGTGGAATCGAGGAGATGCGGTCGCTGAAGATCTCGATCCCCGGATCCTCAACGCCCCTGTTCCTGTCGGACATTGCGAAGATTTCTGCGGGGTACGAGGACCCGCCGTCCACGCCTGCCTTCTTCAATGGCGAGCCTACGATTGTCATCGGCGTGTCGATGATCGACCAGTTCGACGCGAACGCGTTCTCGGATGCGCTGGACCAGCTGAGCCGGACGTTCGAACAGGCCCTGCCTGTGGGGTTCGAGCTGGACTATATCACCTGGCAGCAATCGGACATCCAGACCGCGGTATTCGGAGTGGTGAACAACCTTTGGCAGACGGTCCTAATCGTGCTTGCCGTGGTCATCGCGTTCCTCGGCTTTCGTACCGGGCTGATCGTCGGGGCCATGGTGCCGCTGGTGATGCTGATCTCGACGCTGATCATGCGCTATGCCGGTATCGAGCTGGAACGGATGTCGCTGGCCGCCCTGATCATTTCACTGGGCCTGCTGGTGGACAATGGCATCGTCGTGGCCGAGGATATCCAGGGCCGCCTGCAACGTGGGCAGGATCGGGTCAAGGCCGCGCTCGAGACCGGGCGCGGGCTGGCCGGGCCACTACTGGCAGCTTCGCTGACCACGATCTTCGCCTTCCTGCCGCTGATGCTGGCACCCGGAGCAGCGGGTGAGTACACGCGGTCGATCTCGCTGGTGATTGCCATCGCGCTGCTCATCAGTTGGGTGATCGCGCTGACTGCACTGATACTGCTCTGCATCACCTTCCTGAAGGGCGGGCAGGAGGCGGATGAGGACGCGGCTTACGACTGGTGGTACTATCACCTCTATCGACGGTTCCTCGGGCTTCTGGTGGCATGGCGTTATCTGACCCTCCCCGCTGCCTTCGGGACACTCGCACTTGGGGTCTGGTTAATGGGCTTTGTGTCCAACACCTTCTTCCCTGCGTCGGAGCGTGCGCAGTTGCAGGTCTCCATCGAACTGCCGCTCGGCAAGAACAGCTTCGCAACCCGCGGTGTCACGGAGCAGATGGAGAACTGGCTGCTGGACGCCGAGGAAAACCCCGAGGTCGTCAATGTCGTGACCTATATCGCGGATGGCGGTCCGCGTTTTTACCTAGCGCTTGATCCGCCTGATGGACGTCCCAATACGGCCTACATGCTGGTGACGTTGAACGACCCCGAAGACGTGGCCGTCATGCAGCGCAGGGTTCGGAACTACGCGGCAGCACGGGTCCCCGAGGCCGAGATCTACCCGAAGCCGATGTCCATGGGGCCCAACGAGGCAGGGCTGGTCGAGTACCGCATTTCCGGGCCCGACAGTGCAGCGCTGAAGCAGGCGTCGCAGCAGTTGCAACTCGCCATGCGGCGGGTCGCAGGCACGGTGAACGTCACCGACGACTGGAACAACCCGACCGTGTCGCTGAAGGTTATTGTCAATCAGGAGGCAGCACTGAGGGCCGGCCTGACCTCGCGCGATATCGCCAATGCGCTGGAGTCTCAGCTGGCCGGGACGGAAGTCACGACATACCGTGTGGGTGATCTGTCCATTCCTGTCGTGATCCGGGCCGAGGAAGAGCAGCGCACCACGCTGGAGCGTCTCGGATCGCTGAACATAGCGCTTGTCGGGGAGAGCCCCGTGCCGCTGATTCAGGTGGCGCGGATTCAGGGCGAGACCGATTTTGCCCAGATCCGCAGGCGTAATCTCGAACGAACGATCACCGTCTCGGGCAAGAGCCTGACGATGACGGCGGCGGAACTGGATGCACTGCTGGCGCCGGATCTGGAGGCGTTGGAAGCCGGGCTACCCGGCATCTACGCCATCAAAAAGGGTGGCGAGATCGAAGGATCCGCCGATGCGCAAGGCGGGCTCGGCAGTAATGTGCCGCTCGGTTTCGCGTTGATCCTGCTGGTGCTGATCTGGCAGTTCAACAGTTTCAAGAAGCCCGTCATCATCATCCTGACCATCCCGCTGGTCATCACCGGGGTCGCAGGTGCGCTCCTGATCGCACCGGACGCGAATTTCAGCTTTATGGGGATCCTCGGCTTCCTCGCGTTATCGGGGATCGTCATCAACAACGCCATTGTGCTGATTGATCGGATTGCGATCGAGCAGGAAGCTGGTCGCCCACTACGCGAGGCAATCATCGAATCCGGCGTGCGGCGCATGCAGCCGATAATCATGACCACATGCACAACGGCCATGGGGCTGCTGCCGATTATCCTGTCGCGGGATGTGCTGTTCTACGATCTTGCGATAGTTATTGCCGGTGGGCTGATCGTGGGCACGTTGCTGACGCTGATCGTGGTTCCATGCCTGTACGCGGTTTTTTTCAGTGATAGGCCAGCAAGCGCAGACTAGTTCTCTTCAGATAGAATCAGGCGCTCGAATAGCCGGTTCGGGCGATTGTTTGCTGACTGCTTTTGGTAGATTGAGGTCCGATCGAGAGGGTATATCGAACGGCTCCGAGTTGACCTCTGCCACACCTCTGAATGCTGTGGCCGGAGGTCCGTTTCATGCCATTCGCTGCAGTCGCGAAGGCCCAGATTCGGGATGCGTTGGCAATATGGACGTTGAACACAGGCGAATTGCCCAGCGCCGGAGCTGTTCCTCCGGTCTGCGCTGTTGTGACTGTGTATCATGTGCGGCCATACGGTCTGACTGAACCGTTGCTGGATCAAGCCCGCCGCCTGTTCTGAATGGAGATCGGCTGCAATATTCGCCTACCCGCAGAGATCCAAGTGATCTGATGCCATGATCCGCATGTTGCAACGCAGCATGAAAACTGCCTAGGCTGAACGCGTGAGCTTTGACGCTATCAGAAAGGGAGCGGGAAAATGAGGCTGATCGGCGTCGATGTCGGGGGGACATTCACGGACATAGTGTTTCACGACACGGGGGATGGAGTGACACAGATCCACAAAGTGCCAACCACGCCCGACAATCCGGCGCGCGGGGTGCTGGGCGGTGTGACGGCCCTTTGCGACCGGTTTGAGATAGATCGGAGCACGATTGACCATGTCTATCACGGTACCACCACGGCAACGAATGCGATCCTGACACATGATGGCGCTGAATGCGGCATGATCACAAACGAAGGGTACCGAGACATCCTGCATATCGGCCGCCACCAGCGCCCGCAGCATTTCTCGATTCAGCAGGACATCCCATGGCAGGACCGGCCCTTGATAAAGCGCCGGTATCGCAAGACTGTTCCACACAGGATCGCGCCGCCGTCAGGCGAGGTTCTTATCCCGTTGGACGAAAACGCCGTGCGTACCGCTGCGCGCGAATTGCGTGATGCGGAGATTGACTCCATCGCGATCTGCTTTCTGTTCGCATTCCTTGACCCCAGCCATGAAGAGCGTGCCAAGGCACTTGTGCTGCAGGAGCACCCCGAGGCGTTCGTCACAACGTCGTCGTCTGTGTCGCCGCAGTTTCGGGAGTTCGAGCGGTTCACGACCAGCGCCATAAATGCTTTCGTTGGTCCAAAGGTTCGGGATTACGTTTCTTCTCTGGAAGGAGAACTGGCTGCAGCCGGGATCCGCGCCGACTTGCATATCATGGCCTCGAACGGCGGGGTGGCAACGGCCGCGATGGTCTCGGAACGCCCGGTTGTCACCTTGCTGTCTGGCCCTGCTGCCGGTGTGTTGGGTGGCGCATGGACCGGGGGATTGTCCGGCCGGACGTCGCTGATCACGTTTGACGTTGGCGGCACCTCCGCCGATATCGGGATTGTGGTTGAGGGCCGGTTCGCCGAGGCAACACCTCGCGACACGTGGATCGCAGGTTTCCCGCTGATGGTGCCCATGATCGACATCCACACCATCGGTGCGGGTGGCGGCTCGATCGCCCACCGTGACAAAGGCGGTGCATTCCGGGTCGGTCCTCGGTCAGCAGGTGCACGCCCCGGCCCGGCGGCCTATGGCCATGGTGGGTCAGAGCCTACCGTCACCGACGCCAATGTCGTGCTCGGCCGGCTGGACCCGCAGGACTTTCTGGGTGGAGAGATGACCCTCGACGTCGCGGCATCCGAGGTCGCTGTCGATAGTCTCGCGACAACACTTACCATGGATCGGCTGACGGTTGCCGAAGGCATCGTGACAATCGTCAACGCCAACATGGCGAACGCGATCCGGTCGCGAACTGTTCAAAAGGGGCTGGATCCACGCGATTTTGCCCTGGTCGCCTTCGGCGGTGGCGGGCCATTGCAAGCCGCAGATGTGGCGGCCATGCTGTCGATCCCTGAAGTCATCGTGCCCGCGCACCCCGGCATCACGTCTGCAATCGGGTTGTTGACCACCGACCTGCAATACGACGCGATCCGCACTGCTTTCATGATGTCTGGCAAAATGGACCATGGTCGGATCGAAGCCAGTTTCGCCGATATGGAGAGCACTCTGCTAAAGCAATATGCCGCCGACAGTGTGCCTGCAGGGCGGGTGGGCTTCAAGCGCGCGAGCAGCTCGGAGATCCGCAG
>JBGCFK010000422.1:0-8373 GCA_045106875.1 Paracoccaceae bacterium
CAAACACCAGATTCAATCATAGCTCATAGAATCGTCCCATCCAGCCCAATCGCACAGACCTGAAAACTGCCCTTCGCCAAGTCGATCGCCAACATGCTGATCTTCGTGTTCATCGATGTGCCCTCCAAATTCTGGTTCCTGTAGAACCGTCATGGCATACAAGATGCCGTCGGTGGGGGCATCCACCGCATCAGTTCACAGTGACCGTCAGATCAACTCTGAAGTTTTACAACTTATATGCCCTATAGAATAAAAGCCGCGCACTATGTGCATGGCTTTTATTTCGGATGGTCCGCTGTGACTGGAACTGATCAGGCTGCGTCTTCTATTGGATCGCGCAGAACATACCCTCGACCCCAGACTGTCTCGATATAGTTAGCCCCGCCGGTAGCCAGGGCGAGCTTTTTACGCAGCTTGCAGATGAACACATCGATGATCTTCACTTCGGGCTCGTCCATCCCCCCGTAAAGGTGGTTGAGGAACATCTCTTTGGTTAGTGTCGAGCCCTTGCGCAGGCTCAACAATTCTAGCATTTGGTATTCCTTGCCCGTCAGATGCACAGGATGGCTGTTCGCCTCGACCGTCTTTGCATCCAGATTAACCGCAATCTTGCCAGTATTGATGATGGACTGCGCGTGCCCTTTGGACCGCCGCACGATCGCATGGATCCGCGCTACAAGTTCGTCTCGGTTAAACGGTTTGGTCAGATAGTCGTCTGCCCCAACTCCAAACCCTTTGATCTTGTTGTCGGCACCATCCATGCCTGACAATATCAGTGTTGGCGTATCGATTCGCGCCAAGCGCAGCTTGCGCAGCACTTCATAACCATCGATATCGGGCAACGAGAGATCGAGAACGATGAGGTCGTAGTCATACAACTTCGCCAGCTCGATCCCTTCTTCACCAGAATCGGTCACATACACATTCAAATCCGCCTTTTTGAGCATCAGCTCGATGCTCTCGGCGGTTGATGGATCGTCCTCAATCAGCAGGATCCGCATTGATAACTCCGTCGGCCACGATGGCTCACGGTTATTTGGTTAACGAACAAAGGTTAACGTCAAATTACCAATAGGCGAAAAGTGCGCAAAGCCTCATTCTGAGGTTGCGCGTACACGGTTGATCTGCGTGACGCACAGGCCACGCATTCCGAATTTCGACATGGCCGCTTTCCATGTGTCATACTCTTCGGCAGTGATCGAATATCGCTCAAAAGCTTCTTCTTCCGAGATCAGTCCGCCTTCGACGGCAGCCACAACGCGCGCTTTGCGTCTTGGCACCCAACGCCTGGTTTCTGGCGGAGGCAGATCCACAATGGTCATCTTTTCTCCATCTGGACCCACCACATAAGCAGCGGTGTCTGATGTCGCCATAACGTCCCCTTCTTTGCTCTCACAAGACAGGACACTATGTGTCTGCTATTAAAGGGAAATGAAGCAGCAAAACGGTCCTGATTCGGGGCAGTTCATGCCTAGGTTCCAGATATGATGCAGAAAAATTCACTCGGGCTTCACAAAGCGCCCTCAAAAACCCGCGTCGTCGTCGCCATGTCCGGCGGCGTCGACAGTTCCGTGGTCGCCGCGATGTTGGCGCGCGATGGGTATGACGTCGTGGGAATCACCCTCCAGCTCTATGATCATGGTGCTGCCCTTGCCAAGAAGGGAGCGTGCTGTGCTGGTCGCGACATTCACGATGCCCGCCGAGTGGCAGAGGAAATGGGCTTCCCGCACTACGTGCTCGATTACGAAAGCAAGTTTCGCGAAGCGGTCATGGACGAGTTTGCCGACCAGTATCTGGCTGGCGCGACTCCCATTCCGTGCGTGCGCTGCAATGAACGCGTGAAGTTCCGGGATCTGTTGCAGACCGCCAAGGAACTTGATGCGGACTGCCTTGCTACCGGCCACTACATCCAGCGATTCGAAGGCCCAGCAGGCGCCGAGATGCACCGCGCGGCTGACCCTGCTCGTGACCAGTCCTACTTCCTGTTCTCGACCACTCAGGAACAACTGGACTTTCTCCGCTTTCCACTCGGCCATCTGAAGACCAAGGCTGAAACACGTGCCATGGCTTCAGAATTTGGCCTGGCGGTTGCGGATAAACCGGACAGCCAGGACATCTGCTTCGTTCCCAATGGTTCCTACGCGGCCGTGATCGAAAAGCTGCGCCCCGGCGCTGCCGAACCTGGAGACATCGTACATCTGGATGGCCGCGTCTTGGGCGAACACAAGGGCATCATCCACTACACCATCGGTCAGCGGCGTGGAATTGGGGTTGGCGGGGGTGAGCCACTTTATGTTCTCAAGCTGGATCCCGATGCGCGCCATGTCATTGTCGGTCCGCGGGAAGCACTGGCTACCCGCACCGTCCCAGTCGAGACAGTCAACTGGATCGGTGGTGGCGAGTTTCGGAGCGACATTGTCGATGGCGGCGCGCATGAAGCGTTGGTGAAAGTGCGCTCGACCCGGCCTCCGGTGGCAGCGCGTGTAAGGCCCACAGCGACTGGCGCCGAGGTCGAGCTTGCCACGGCAGAAGAAGGCGTTGCCCCCGGACAGGCCTGTGTGTTCTATGCGCCCGAAGGGTCCCGTGTACTTGGAGGGGGTTGGATTGCTCGTGCGTAATACGTTCATTGCCGCTCTTCTGTCGCTTGCAATCTGTCCCGCGATGGCTGCCGATACGTCTGCACCATCGGAGGCGGCGATGGCGTTCGTTGGCCAGTTTTCGGACGATCACTTGTCCGGGATGTTGTCGCGCGTCGGTGCCAGTCAGCCTGCAATGATGGCTGCAGGTCAGTTCAACGGGTCACTGCTCGCCGTAGTTTTCGATGCCGAGATCGATAAAGCCGTCACCGAGTACGGACCCGAATGGCAACGCGCCATGGCAAGTTCTTGGACCGGGCTGATGACCGACGAACAATTCACGTCCCTGACCAATGACGGTGCCGATTCCCCGTATAGCGATACATATCTCGGACTCAGAAGCACTGCGGGCGCTCAGATGCAACAGAATGCGGGCGATTTGTTCCGCAAGATTCTCTCGCAGGTCGTGGGCAACACGTTCAAGGAACTGGGCGCTCATGTGCCCACTCCTTCAGAGTAAAGAGGCCACATGTCTGACATCACCGCCGCTCTTGCGCATTTGGATGAAGATCAGGACGCAGCTATCGCACGGCTGTTTGAGACAATCCGCATTGAGTCGATCTCGACAGATCCTGCCTATGCAAGCGAATGCCGGAAGGCGGCTGATTGGCATGCCGCGGATCTTGCCTCGATAGGGTTCGAGACACGTGTTGCGGATACGCCGGGCCATCCAATGGTTGTCGCGCATCATGACGGACCCGGACCACATGTATTGTTCTATGGGCATTATGACGTGCAACCTGTTGATCCGCTTGATCTTTGGACGCATGGCGGCCCGTTCGAGCCAAAGGTCATGGAAGTGAACGGCGCCAAAGTCCTGCACGGGCGCGGAACAGCGGATGACAAGGGTCAGCTGATGACCTTTGTCGAGGCATGCCGCGCGTTGAAAGCAACCACCGGAGGCTTGCCCTGCCGTGTGACCGTACTGCTGGAGGGCGAAGAGGAGTCGGGCGGCGAGTCGCTGCCCCCATTCCTGGACGCGCACCGGGATGAACTGAAAGCCGATATCGGGCTGATCTGCGACACGGGCATGTGGGATCCGGAGACACCTGCGATCACAACGATGCTGCGCGGAAATCTGGGCGAGCAGGTAACAATCCACGCTGCCTCACGTGATCTTCACTCTGGTATGTATGGCGGCGCTGCGGCGAACCCGATTCACGTCCTGACGCGGATCTTGTCGGGGATGCATGCAGATGACGGTTCGATCACCATTCCGGGTTTCTATGAAGGTGTCGAGGAGCTGCCTGCCAACATCAAGGCGCAGTGGGATGGTCTTGGTTTCTCGCCAGCAAGGTTCCTGGGCGATGTCGGCTTGGCAGAGCCTTGGGGAAAGCATGGCTACTCGGCGCTCGAGCATGTCTGGTCGCGTCCGACCGCCGAAGTAAACGGGATCTGGGGCGGATATATCCAGGAAGGGTTCAAGACGGTGATCCCGGCAGAGGCACACGCAAAGGTCTCGTTCCGGCTTGTCGGCCGCCAAGACCCGGAGGACGTGCGTGACAAATTCCGCAAGTTCGTCGAGGCAAACCTGCCGTCTGATTGCACTGCCAGCTTTCATTCACGGGGCGGCGGCGCAGCAACGATCATGCCCACCGATGACCCGGCGTTCGAGAAAGCCCGCGCGGCGCTCACCGAGGAATGGGGCAAACCGGCGATCTTCGCAGGTTGCGGCGGATCGATCCCGGTTGTCGGCGAACTGAAGGCACGGCTTGGAATGGATTCGTTGCTGATCGGATTTGGGCTGGAGGACGACAACCTCCACTCGCCGAACGAGAAGTACAACCTATCCAGCTTCACCAAGGGTGCGCGGTCATGGGTGCGCGTGCTGGCGGCGCTTGGGTCTTGACGACAGCAGGCTAGCGGCGACGGCCCATGGCGCCGCCACGGCGACGAGCCTCGGCCTTGCCCTCGACTGCGGCGCGCAGAACGCCAGTCATTGGGTGATCCGCAGGTTTGTCTGCATAGTGAACCAACAGGGCCTTGGCAGCTGAAACCACGTCATAGCCATCACGCAATCCAACCGCCCAGTCGAAGAAGATACCACGGCAATCAGCTGCCGTGATCTCATCGATCCGGTATGCTTCGCGGATGAGACCAGTCGGATCCAACTCGTTCGGTTCGTTCAACATGCAAGCGAGATATGGGCGTTCGACTGCCAACGCAACGCATTATGCGACATATCAAGACTGCAGAACCGGCTCCCGCAGCCAGTCAGCAGTATGGACGATCTGCTGGCAGCCGGCGAAACGCGCCATCCGGGCCAGTTCCGCATCAAGGCGCGCGATCCGTCCCTTGCCAAGTTTCACACCCGGCTCGGGCCAGAAAGCCTTGACCATCAGACAGCCTGTGTCCGTGTGACGTTTCATGTCTATGCGTCCTATCAGACGGTCGCCCTCGAGAATCGGGAACACATAGTAGCCGTAGGTGCGCTTGGGCTGCGGGACGAAAACCTCGATCCGGTAGCGAAATCCAAACAAACGTTCGGCCCGCGCGCGATCCCGCAGGGCCGGGTCAAACGGGCTTAGCACGCGGATACTGCCGGGCGCTTCGGGCGCAGATTGCGCCTGTGCCATCACGTCGGGCCGCGCGAAGTGCTTACGCAACTTGCCGTTCGTGCCTTCGACTTCTATCTCGATCAGTCCGGACTGTTGCGCCGCCCAGGTCTTCGCCTCGGCCGCCGTGACCATGTCCCAGAACGCCGCGATATCGCCGGATGTTGCGAAGCCCAATCGGTCCAGCGCGGCATTACAGGCCCAATCGATGATCTCGTGCTCTTCGAGGTGCGGCGCGTTCACGCCGTGCGGGAGCACGCGTTCGGTCAGATCATAGGCTTTCTGGAAACCCTGACGATGGCAGACGGCAATGTCACCACGCCGCCAGAGGTATTCCAGCGCAGTTTTTGAGGGATGCCAGTCCCACCAACCGCCTGACCCCTTCTTCTCATCCGCACCAGTATCACGGGACATGACAGGGCCATTGGTACGCACATGTTCCAGCACTTCATCCAGTTTCTCTGCGAAGCCGTGACGACGCCATTCGTGCCACTTCTCCCACAGCCGTTCCCCATCGCGGCGAAAGCGCAGGCGCCAATAAGGGAAGAAGTCCGTCGGGATCACCGAGGCATCATGCGTCCAGTGTTCGAACAGGCTGCGGTCTTTCTCGAGCAACTGTTTCAGATGCTTGGGCCGATAACTGCGCCGCCGCGCACCAAGGATCATATGATGTGCGCGCTCGACGGTGTTGATGCTGTCGACCTGCACAAAACCCAGCCGCTGGATGAGAGCGAGGAGATCCGGATCTTGCGCCCCCGAGAGCCCATGACGATAGAGGAACAACCGCCGCGCGGATGCATTGTCGAGGTGTGGCAACGCGGTCATGTCAGCGTGAGCGAGACCGAAGCATGGCCGGTGATGTCGTAGGTCAGGATCTCGCCTCGCACCGGGAAACGTGTGCGCACCGCAGATCCGGTTATTAGGACCTCGCCGGCTCGAATCGTCTGGCCCTGCGCGGTTACATGACTGATCAGCCAGCCGAGCGAAGTCCAGGGATCTGCGGCGCCGGAGTTTGTAGGCTCATCAGGTTGGCCACTCTGGCGCAGGACACCGGACAAGTTACCAAGGTCCAAGGCCTGCCAGTTCGGGATGGGCGCGCCCAGAACAACACCGCCACACCAGGCATTGTCGGCAACCAGCGTCAGCGCATCCAGTGTGCTGTAGTCCGCACCCTTGTCCTCGATCAGCTCAAACGCAGGGCTGACTTCGGCCACCAAATCGGCCAAAGACGCCAGCCGGGTATTTGGCCCAACGTCCTGGGCAAGGCGAAAAGCAAGCTCCGCCTCAATGCCCATATGACGGAAATTGGATAGTTCTACCTGTGCAGGACTTTCCAACACGTCCTGAGCAAAGAACGCCCCTGCAATTGGCGCGCCGATCCCGACCATATCCTGCATCGCCTTTGACGAAAGCGCGATCTTGCGCCCCGCGATGGGGCCACGCCTTTCGGCAAGCAAGGGATGCAGAGCGCGTTGAACTGCATAGGCCTCGTCCATATTCGCAATATCACACGAACGGTACGGTGCCCGGGCCCACCAGTCTGCAGCGAGGCGCTCGGCAATGCCCTCGAACCGGCTCATCTGCCGGGTCCTGTGATCTGGATGAGGAACGCTATTCGCAACGTGTATACTGCTTGGCGCGATCCCACTCAGCGCTCCCGGTTGGGCCAACGGATGTCAGTACAAACTTCCCATCGTCGAAGTCCTGCCACTTCGATACGAAGTTCACCTGTCCGCCCCACCATGGCGTGTTGTCCCCAAAACTCTTGATCTCGTACACCGCCGAACCTCTACTTGGCGCGTCGTAACGAATGGTGTCAGGCCCGGTTGCCTCGATCACCAACGGTGCATCGCAGGTTTGGTCGGGTAAGTTGATGACGACACCTTCGCCGTCAGGGAGTGCCACCTGCCAATGCCCTGCGAAGGGAGCGGCATTGCCTGGCTGCGTTTGGGCCATTGCCAGCGATGCAGTCATATCAGTGATCACGGCCACCCCTGCGGGCTGAATCTTCAAACCCGCGGGCCGCTTCATGATGCGAGCTTGTCCATCACCTCGTCCGACATCTCAAAATTCGTCGTGACGTTCTGGATGTCGTCATCGTCTTCCAATATCTCGATCAACTTCATCAGCGTGGCACCGGCGTTCTCATCGACCTCGGTCAGGGTCTGAGGCTTCCAGACCAGCTTGGCGGACTCCGATTCGCCCAATGCGGTTTCGAGCGCTGTCGATACATCGTTCAGGTCGGTCGCTTCAGTGAAAATGACGTGGCCGTCGTCAGATGATTCGACATCCTCGGCTCCGGCTTCAATGGCCGCCTCCATGATGCTGTCCTCGTCACCGGCATCGGCCGGATAGAGGATCTGGCCCTTGCGGTCGAACATGAAGCTGACGGATCCGGTCTCACCTAGGTTGCCACCGTTCTTTGAGAAGGTCGAGCGCACGACGGATGCTGTACGGTTCAGGTTGTCTGTCATTGCCTCGACAATAACGGCGACGCCCCCTGGGCCATATCCCTCGTAACGGATTTCCTTGTAGTCCTCGCCGCCCGCAGCCTGCGATTTGTCGATCGCGCGCTGGATGACGTCCTTCGGAACCGAGTTCGACTTGGCCTCCTTTACCGCCAGACGCAGGCGCGGGTTCTTGTCCGGGTCCGGGTCGCCCATCTTGGCCGCAACGGTGATTTCCTTTGCCAGCTTCGAGAACAGCTTGGAGCGCAGCTTGTCCTGCCGCCCCTTGCGATGCTGAATATTGGCCCATTTGGAGTGGCCCGCCATGGCTCACCTCGTTTTCTTTGCAACTACAACAATCGCCTTGCGGCGGTTGGCCCGAACCGAGCCAGATTTCCAATCAGAGCCAGGAGGAGACATCCGGCAGAACATCATCGGCTGGCGGCAGATCTTCTTCCTTAGGCAGCTCGGGCCAATTGGGCGCGTCTGGAAAGAACTCCGGGAAGTCAAGCGCACAGCGGCTGACAACCTGGAACAGACCCCGGCTTTTGAGGAATATCACATTCCCACCGCCGGGCAGGTTTTCGCTGTTGAACCGCGTCAATTGCATCTTGCGACCATCGCACAACGCCACGCCGAGCTCGTTTTCCACGATGCCCATCACCGCATCTTTGTCCTTGACGGTCAGACCGGGGCCGATCTCGGCCGCTGTCACCTGCGTGAAATAGGCGTATT
>JBGCFK010000423.1:0-2996 GCA_045106875.1 Paracoccaceae bacterium
GCCGCCGGTGCCGCAGCACGCGATGTCGATTGGCAAAGTGCGGCATGTGGGCGAAGTGGTCGCTGCGGTTGTTGCAGAAGACCGCTACATCGCAGAGGACGCGGCCGAGCTGGTGGAAGTGGAGTGGGAAGTACTGCCCGCGAATGTGGACATCGAAGCCGCGCTGGAAGCAACTGGCGACGCAGTGCTGCACCCGGACGACCGGGAAAGCAACCGAGCGCTTGACGAGAGCTTTAACTTTGGCCCGGTCGACGAGCACTTTGAGCAAGCTGATCACATCGTCAAACGCCGATTGCGCTGGAACCGCTCTTCGGCTCAGGCGATCGAGACCTGCGGTGTTGTTTCCCATTTCGACCCTTTCAAAGGGGGGTACACGATCCATGCGAATTCGAACTTCTATAACTTCATTCCATTTGTGATTGGCGGCTCGTTGCGCGTCTCGCCCGGAGAGCTGCGTATCGTTCCGGTTCTTGCAGGCGGTAGCTTTGGATCCAAGGTTTTCACGCACAAGATCATCATTTTGACGGCCGGGCTTTCCCGACTGGCCGGTGTGCCGGTCAAGTACATTGAGGACCGGCTTGAGCATTTTACCAACTCCGACAGCCATGGCTCCGACAGGCTATACGATGCCGAACTCGCCGTGGACAATGACGGAACATTCAAATCAATGCGCTTCACCGTTCTGGATGACTATGGTGCCTATCTCCAATTTGGTGTCGGGACACACGGTAACGCCATGGCGCAGGTCACTGGCCCTTATAGGATCGAGAGCTTTGGTATGCGCGTGATCGCGGTACTGACCAATAAATGCCAACAGGGCCCCTATCGAGGCTTTGGATCGGAAGTCACCAATTGGGTGATGGAACGAATGGTCGATGCCGCAGCAGATGAACTCGGACTTCATCCGGTGAAACTGCGCGAGCAAAACATGATCCAGCCGGATGCCTTCCCGTACATGATCCCGACCGGCAATATTTATGACAGCGGTAATTTCCAAAAGGTGCTGGCGGACGCCAAGGGAATGTTCGATTACGACGGCTGGTGCCAGAAAGCCGAAGCGATGCGCGCGGAAGGACGGTGCGTCGGGGTAGGTCTCGCGACCTGTATGGAGCGCAGCGTATATGGCCCGACGGAATGGTGGTCACTCAACAATCAGGAAACGCCCGGATTTACTCTGACCTCAACACCTGAGGGGATTACCGCCCGGCTTGATCCTTCAGGCAAGTTGTTTGTCACACTGAACTCACCCATGGTGGGTAATTCGCCGGAGACTGTCGTGACGCAGATCCTCGCAGAACGGCTGACCGTGGCGCCTGAAGATATCGTGATCAACTATTCCGACAGCCAAACCGGTTTCAACGGGGTCGGCCCGCAAGGCAGCCGGTTCACCGCGATGATCGCAGGGGCCTGTGTCAGCGCTTCGATCAAACTCGAAGAACGGTTGAAACGGTTCGGCGCGCATATGTTACAACGCCGTCCGGAAGACGTGGAACTTCGAGGCGGTACGGTGGCAGTCAAAGGTCTGAAAGATCAGGAGAAAAGCTTTTCCGAAATTGCACTGACCTCCAGCTTTTTCCGCCTCAGTTTCCCGGATGGCGAGGAATTCGACAGCGGCATCGAGACGACCGCCGTCTATGACCACCCGCTCTCAACCGATCCTGCGGAGGACCGAAGCCACCTTGGGATCTTCTATCCGATCGTCGGGCATATCTGTCACATTGTGGCAGTTGAGGTCGACCCTGGGACGGGCAACGTGGAGATGCTGGATTATGCAGCCGTTCATGACAATGGCACCATCGTGAATCCGCGCACGCTCGCAGGACAGGTGTGGGGTGGTACAGCTAACGGTATTGGCACGACGCTCACCGAGCAGTTCCACTACGACGCTGACGGCCAGTTCACCAACCCGAACTTTGCCGAGTTTGCCATGCCCACGGCGAATGAGATGCCACGCAACTTCAAGTTGGGGCACGTGGAGACGCCATCACCCTATACTGAGTACGGCATCAAAGGCGGCGGAGAAGGTGGACGGCTCGGCGCGCCCTCGGCTTTGACCAGCGCGATCGAAGCCGCATTGTCAGGCTATGGCGTCAAGATTGCTACTTTGCCAGTTACGCCTCCGGTGCTGCGAGGTTTGATCCGGGAGGCCGAACAGGCAGCGACCCACTAGGATAGCATTATGGCAACTCGTCGACCTGTCATCATCACTTGCGCAATAACTGGCGCCATCCATACGCCTTCCATGTCGCCACATCTGCCGGTAACTTCTGATGCAATCGTCGCCTCGGCTCTTGAGGCTGCCCGGGCCGGTGCGGCAATCCTGCATCTGCATGCGAGGGAAAATGAAACCGGCAAACCTGATCAGAGTGTGGAAGGTTTTGAGCGCATTGTTCCGCGGATCGTACAGGAAACCGATGCGGTGCTGAACCTTACCACAGGAGGCAGCCCCTATATGACCGTCGCAGAACGGGTGCAACCGGCTCAGCATTTTGCGCCGCAGCTAGCTTCACTCAACATGGGATCGATGAATATCGGGCTCCACCCGATGCTTCGGCGCCATCCAAATTTGCCGGACTGGGAAAAGGATCACCTCGAGAATTCACGAGATCTGGTGTTTCGCAACAGCTATCAGGACATCGCCTACGTGCTCGACACTTGCCGCAAGAATGGTACGCGCTTTGAGTTCGAGTGCTACGACACGGCGCATCTCTACAATCTCGCGCATTTTGCGGATCAGGGGCTGGTCGAGCCACCGTTTTTTGTTCAGACCGTCTTTGGGCTGCCTGGCGGAATTGGGGCACATAACGACGATATTTCCCACATGCGGCGAACAGCGTTGCGGCTTTTTGGTGATGATCTCGTGTGGTCCGCGCTTGGCGCAGGGGCGCATCAGATGTCGGTGGCTGCCATCGTTTCCGCGTCGGGCGGGCATGTGCGCGTGGGGTTGGAAGACTCGCTTTGGGCCGGACCCGGCGCACTTGCAACCTCGAACGCGC
>JBGCFK010000424.1:0-3628 GCA_045106875.1 Paracoccaceae bacterium
AAAGGGAGAAGATCAAGAAACTGACAATCCGCCAACGCCGTTTGCAACACCAAAAACAGGCGGCATAATCAATCACGCAAACGAACCAGAGCCTCCAATGCTCAACCCGCTCTGATGTGCCATTTTATAGGACGACGGACACGACGGACTGATTGCTCCATTGTGGGCCGGATCCTTGGCAAGGGCTTCCATCTGCTCTGGGCTCGGCTGGAACCTGGGCGGTGCCTGCTTCCCCTGTTTTGCACATGCTTCTTGCGCGCCCCCGTCCGTTGAATACGGGTGATGCCAGCGGCGATGGCCTCGTCCAGCTTGCCTTTCAGCAGCCCTGCCGCCCCGCGCAGCTTCTCGGGCATCACCTCCCGGACCTTCCCGATCTGCTACAGCATCTTGTCGATCGGAGCTTTCCAGCTGCCTGGTGTCCAGTAAGACGCCTTTGCCTCGTCCAGACTGCCATGCAGGTATGGATGTGCTCTGCTGAACTTCGGGTCCTGATGAAAATCATGCCCAGCCACGGCCTGGATCACCAGAAATCGCCGGATCAAGGCTTCGGTCAGGAAATCGAAGCCGCGAGCTGTCTTGACTGCTGCGTCCAGTACCGCGAGCGCGTCAGGATCATCCAGCCCCTCGACCAGACCAGAACAGTCCCGGCGATGCAGTGCCAGGACCTCGCGCAGGAAGTGGCGATATTGCCCGGCTTCGATCTGCTGCAGGGCAGTTCTGGAAAACTGAAGTACGGGCGATTTCCAAATCAGAGACCAAATACCCTGGATGGTAGCTTTTCCCGGAGCCCTCATCAACCAGCGGGAGATGTTCTTTCAAAGGCCTAGCGATATCCCTTGGGATTGTTCGACTGCCAGCACCATGTCGTCTCGCACATCTCGGCAATGCCAAGCGTGGCGTGCCATCCCAGAAGCCGCGCCGCCTTGGACGCATCGGCGAGACTGCGGGCCACATCGCCTTCACGTCGGGGGACAATATTGCAGGGAATGGATGTTCCGGATGCTTTCTCGAAGGCACGGACCATCTCGAGCACGGTGGCACCTTGCCCTGTCCCGACATTCACTGCCTCGCACCCCACAGTGTCAGCGACATGGCGAATGGCCGCGATATGTGCGTGCGCCAGATCCTCGACATGGATGTAATCGCGCTCGCCCGTGCCATCGCGCGTCTCATAATCATCGCCAAAGACATTCAGCTGCGCCAGGCGCCCGACTGCGACCTGCGAAATAAACGGGACGAGATTGTTTGGGATCCCGTTCGGATCCTCACCGATCAAACCCGAGGCATCCGCACCGACCGGGTTGAAGTACCGCAGAACAAGCGCGCTGGCAGCAGGCCAGGACGCCGCCCAGTCGCGAATGATCTGCTCAACGAAATACTTGGTGCGCCCGTAGGCATTGGTTGGCTGCAAGGGGTGCTGCTCGTCATAGGGCAGATACTCGGCATCCCCGTAGACCGTGGCGGAGGACGAGAAGACAATGCGCGGGCAATCATGGCTTTGCATGCACTTCAGCAGCTCGATGCTGCCCGAGACATTCTGGGCATAGTATTCAAGCGGCTTTTCGCTGGACTCTCCGACAGCCTTCAGCCCGGCAAAATGGATCACGGCCTCTGGCTGGAAACTGCTGAATGTGCGGCTCAGACAATCGGCATCGCGGATGTCACCCTCGCGGATCTCGAAATCCGCATTGGCCAATTGCTTGACGCGGGCCAGTGCCTCGGGTGCACTGTTCGAAAAGTTGTCGTAGACCAGAACGTCGTATTGCTGCTTCAGCAATTGCAGCACGGTGTGGCTGCCGATGTATCCCGCTCCGCCTGTCACCAATATACGCACGTGATATCCTTGAAATCACTTCTCAGTCCCGGGTGAGAACCTTGCCCAGGGTCTTCCACATGATGAGCACATCGTAGCACATGGATCTGTTACGCTGATAGATCAGATCGATCTTGGCCTTGCGTGGAATGCAGCGTCTTTTGTAGACCGTGTCCGTCTCATCAGGAGAGGTCGTTGCCTTCAGGAGCCGCTCCTCATGCTGATAGAAGACCATCGAGGCAAGCCCTGTAACGCCGGGTTTGCTCTTCAGAACCTCGGTATAAACCTCGCGATGCGATTCCGTGTATCGCCGCACCGGGGGACGGGGACCGACAAGGCTCATATCGCCCCGCAGGATGTTCAGAAGCTGGGGGATTTCATCCAGCCGATAGGGGCGCAGAATACGCCCAAGCGGTGAGATCCGAGATGCCTTGTCACCACCCGAAACACCGTCGTTGTATTCGCCGGGTTTTGGTGGATGCATGGTGCGAAACTTGTAGAGCTGAAACGATTGGTCGACCGTCTTCATACGCTCGGACACATAGAGCACCGGCATGTCACGGCGCAAAACCATCCAGAGCACGATCACAAGCGCTATCGGAGACACCAGAACCGAAACGACCAATGCAACGATAATATCGAACGCCCGCTTCAAATGCGCTGCTCCATTCGGCATATTCTGGCCCTCAGAACGCCTCGTTAAGAAGCGCATGGATTCACCAACTTAACGGTAGTGTGGATCAAGCCCATCTGTTGTCTGTCAATGCGGCGCATAAGCGTTGAGTTCAGATAGGTCAAGTGCAGGTAAGCAAGTGCAGGTAAAGTTGCCTGCCGTGAATGGTATGTGAATTATCAACGATGGAGCTGCCAAGGCAGCGTTTGCTGCTGACAGTTGGCTCGTGACAAACGTTAAAAGCGATATCGTTAACCCAAGTGCCCAAAGCGCATGGCAAAATTGCCCCGCAAAAGCGAGCGATTCACCGCAAGATATGGGGGCATGCGTCCCGGACTAGGGCCCGGATCAGGACCGAACCGAACAAACCTCAGAATGGAGTTCAAGATAGCATTCCGCATTGGCACGCACCAGGGCGATACTCTGCATGGCACGAACAGGATCGATGTATTGATCGGACCGGACGGGGATGACCTTCTGAAGGGGCAGGGCGGCAACGACTTTCTGCTGGGCAATGGAGGGGACGACACCCTTGAAGGCGGCAAGGGCCGCGACTGACTGTTCGGCGGCACCGGCAATGACAATCTCGACGGAGGCAAGGGCAGGGGTCTGCTCTTTGGTGGGTTCTGTCGCAAAAATTCCATCAGTGTGAGGCAAGCCAAAGCGCCGGACGGAGTCATCCCGCGAGTACGGAAAATTGTTCAAATGACGAACCCTTGGCGTCGCCGAATTGCCGTTTGCGGATCATGTGCGCCACCTCAATCCCAGCCAGCGTGGCAGCAGCTGATGCGAATGCTTTGAAGCCCTTCATTCGACGGGTCAGGCGCTTGATGAACCGGTGATCCTGCTCGATCGTTCGGCCCGCGCTCGGACCATGGCGTGCGGGGCCTCACTGTTTAAGTATTTTGCCTGAATGATCTCAATCCTAAGCGGAATGCCAAGCAGATGTAGGATAATCCCCCCTAAAATGAGTAGTGTTCAAAAATAGAATTTTCTCGGGAATGTGTCTGCCGTCAGCGCTTATGGGTCCAAATAGGGTCATTTGCTAAGAGAGTGTTTGTTGCTCATCGTAGCCACCGAGGAGTGGACGATGAGAAAGACAACGAAGAGCCCTGGCGAGAAGATCGTCAAAGATATCAAAC